>JBLNFG010000085.1:0-7303 GCA_050263495.1 Myxococcales bacterium
CGTTGTAGAGCGTCGACGTCGACCACGACGTCAAGAGATCATAGGTCGGGATCGCCGTCGAGCCCCAATCGACTTTCGTCGTGACGATTCTTGCGATACCAGCCGCGGCGCGAAGCCGTGAAGTCGATCCCAGCAAGCAACGACGTTAATGTCGGTCCATCAACCTGGATCTGCTTCTCCGTGCCGTTGAGTGGCGGAAGCTGAAAACTGCCAGCCTCGAGCCCCTTTGCAATGATCAACCAACCGGAGCCGTCGAAACAGGCCGCCTTGGCTATCCGTCGGCGCTTGTTCATGAACAGATAGATATGGCCGTCGGTAGGGTCTAGACCGAGTCGTCGGACAGCACCAGCGAGAGCGTCGAACGAACCACGCATGTCCATTGGAGCGACGGCGATGAACACTCGCACTGTGGGTGGCAAACTCAACATGACCGAAGCATACCAATCAGTCGGTGAAGCGTGGCCTCCTCGAACTGCGCGTTGACTTCGACCGCGAGTTGACCAAGCCGCACAGTGTAGCGAGCGCTTCTTGCCCCCGTCGACATCGGTACGAGTTCCACCAACTTTACTTCCCGCGTCTTACGAACGGTTGTTGTCCGCGCAGCGCCGGAATCGCCGCGCGACAGATTGACATTCCAGGCGTGCAGCGAACGTCCGTCGATTCCAGCTGAACGAGCCCACGCCGCCAACGTAAGCCCTGATTCCCGCATCTTCGCGATGTGCTCTCTCGCCTCGGTCTCGTCCTGAATCTTCCTTGCGCTCATAAGGTCCTCCTGGACCCAGAGCCTCAATCACCCGCACTTCCCGTGTCATCCCGCCGTCGCTGATTGGTCACTGCGCGACCGAGTATTTCGGTGGAATACTGATAAGCATATGTACATGGTCTGGCATCAAGTGTCCCTCTTCGATCCGGCTCTCGCGCTGCCGAGCAAGAGCGCGGAGCACCTCCCCAAGATCGCGACGTAACCCCCCATAAAGGGCTTTGCGGCGACATTTCGGAAGGAAGACCAAATGGTATTTGCACTCCCACTTGGCGTGGCATAACGTCTTATATTCAGTCAATGAAAGTCCACTTCGTGATGCTTTGGCGGCTCACGATCGGGACTTTCGCCTTCTGACCCCCGGAATTGTCAAACTTCGGATGCCTCCCCGGCAAAGCCGGGGGGTTCCCGCTTACGCTAGATCAGCTCGTTCATCCAAGCTGTAGTGAATCGCATGAACTTTAGATTCCCGCCACAACCTGCCACAGGGCAAATCACGGCACCACATATCCCCGCGCAACTCTCCTCACAGAATGCCGCATGGCATGTGAGACAGACGAGAATCTCCCAATTCATAGGAAGACTGTAATTGCACGTGTGACACCTAGGCTGCTGAATCGTTTGCGTCTCAGTGTCAAAATCCACAGTTGACCATCCTCTTCAATGGGATCAAGCCTGCACGTTAGGGCGAATTGAGGCTAGGGTTCAATCCTCAAGCAAGTCCGGTTATGGAGGGTTATGAGGGGCATCAATGTTGCATCGAATCGCTTCGCCACTCTTGCTTCTTGACCAACATGCTCGCTGTCGTTCGTCACGTGCGAGCCCATGAATCAGATTTGCAGCTGCGAAAGCGACCTTCGGAAGGCGATCAATGCCACGGACCCGGAGGATGCGCGGTTCGAGACTGAGTACTTTCGCGTGAAGACTCTCAGGAACGGCAACCTTCACCTGGAGTTCCGCAGGATGGACCTGGTCGCGAAGCTCAACGAGAATCTAGGGGGGCGCACCTAACGCTGGCTCGTGATCGGACAGGCGGTACATGCTCGCCCGGAGGCTAAGAGAACCAATGCCTCGTCAGGTGACAGGACTTTTCGCAGTTGACCGAATCTTTCTCATGCGATCTTGATTCGTTCACCAACGTCGGAATTTCCGGATCTCGTGATCGATTCCAAAGCACACCACACCGCCCAGCCCCGGCGACACTGGTTGTTGCGCCGCCACTTCGTCGACGCGGTCGACACGGACCAGCTTGAGGTCAGTCCCAGTCCGGCGAACGCGCTCGTGCGATGGGCGGCGGTTTGGCAGAGATCCCAGACTGCTCCAGCAATTCCTTGGCTCGTTCGGTGTCGGTCACGAGCTCAAGAGCTTTGAGTCTTGCACTGCAGGGGCATTTCAGGACGTCGAAATCATAGGTCCGCTTCAACAACGTAGCCCAGTTGATTCGCCACGGGCTCAGCGCGAGCCCGGCTGCCATCGTCGGTGAAGCGTTTTGTCCTGACGGATCGGAGGGCTGGTTGGGGTCATTGACGGCAGCGCCTACCGATGGTGTCGAAGCTGGGGGGCGAGTCGGCGACGCCTTCGCCCCGCCTGAATTTGGAGTTGCCGTCGCTGAGTTTGGTGAGCGAGATGTTGAAGTGGTCGGCACCGTCTGCTCTGGGGCCCCGACGGCCGGAACGCACAGCTTTCTCCAAGACGAGTGCGGCCCAAATACGCCGAAGTAGCGTAGCAGGGGATGCCTCGGTGGAGGAACTAATGCCGCGATGCGGGCCAGTAGATCGATCGGTCTCATCACTCGATGCGTCGCTCTACCTTTCTGCGCATGGCGGAGCCGATAGGCAATGAGCCCATCACTCGTCTCGCACATCCGTTCCATGCTCAAGGCGGGCCGCGCGCAGTAGGGAATCAATCGTTCTCGGCCGTCTTTGTCCGCGGCATGCACGGTCACGCCGGCATGGATGCTGAAGCCTCCGAATTCGCCGGTGTGCGGAGAGTTGCGCAACGCGAAGCGCTTCTCATCGGCTTGCTGTTGCGAGTACTGCACGTCGCCCGCTTCATCCAACTCCACGACTCGTCCAATCCCCACAGAACCTCGAAGGCACGAAGCAAGTGCATCCTCGCTTTCGTAGGTTTCGTCTGAATCGCCGAGTCTCATCAAGCCCTTCTTCTTGAGCCAAAGCTCGAACTTGCGGTAGACGTCGTAAGCCACGGCAGTAAGTTCTACTGGATGTTGCGGACCCTTTCGGCTCTGTGCCGGTACTGTTCCAGCACCCGTTCCGAGAAGAGCCGCGTCAACTCCCCGAACGCTTCCGCGTTGCGCGCCAACAAGAGCCGCAGTTCGAACGGCGTGCTGAGGACCCACTGCCTCACCGGCACTTCTGGCAGCACGCGGTCCACTACGACTGCGGCAGTATTGCACATCAAGGATCCTGCGCCCTGGATTGGCGACGCCCGGTCGCCAACGCAGGCAGGGAAGGGGAGCCCATGGCCAATCACTCGTTACGTTCGTCCAGTCTTGAATCGCAGCTCAACGCACGCGCGTACATCGCCGGCATCTCACGCATTCGGAGTCGGCGCTGTGGCAGTATCTCGGCGGAAAGCGTCTCGGCATCGCCTTCAAGCGTCAAGTCGCCATTGATCAGTTCATCGTCGACTTCCTCTCTCCGTCAATCGGGCTGGATGGTGAATGGCATCAACGTCGCATCGCGGCTGACGAGCGCCGCGACTGCAAACTCACGCACATCGGTTACCGTACCCTGCGTCTCGATGCGGCGCTCGTCATGCGTGAGCCACAAGTTGCGCTGGAAACTGGGCAGAAAGGACGCAGACGATGGGGTACTGATTCTCGTGGTTTCCAACGATCGAAAGATGCGCATTGAGGTTGGTTATGGGCTCGAAGGCGCACTTCCAGACGTCGCGGCGGGGCGCATTATTCGCGACCTGATGGCCCCGCAGTTCAAGCGCGGCGACTACGACGCTGGCATCAATGCGGCAGTTGACGCTATCATGAGAGCGACCGGCGCCGCGGAGCTTGCAATCGACGAAGCGGTCACGGAAGAAAATCCTGGTGCACTTCGAGCCAGCAAGGGGCTTCAAGTGTCGCCCGTGAGTACGGGGCCCCCACCCGGTTTCTTCACTCCATTCTGCATCTTCATTTGCGACCAAGACATCCAAAGTACTTGAGACAGAAGCCGGCGGCGCATCAGCGCCGCCGGTGGGGGTTCCTAATATCATGCCGATAGAGGCGCCGTCATCGGCGTTGAGGTCGTGTCACTGCAGGCCCGCGGAAAGCCGCAATGCTCGGTAGATTTGCGTGTTGTCGAGAATGTCCGTGTCCTCGTAGGGTGACGCCAGATCGCGCAACGCCTGTTGCAGGTGCGGGCCTTTTGCCGAATAGGTCACGAGCTCGTTGCTGTGACCGGTCGTTGCCCAAGTGACCCCTTCGGGATATCGCGGGTCGTGGGGGTCTTGCGTTGGTAGATCACCAATCCCTAACGCTTGTCCGAGCCGGAGGTATCCGGTTGCGTGATCCGCGACCACAAGCACAACGGTGTTGTCCCAGTGGATTGCATCGTCGGGTTCGTCGACGAATGCGAGAATCGCCTGCACCGCACGCTCGAAGTCCGTCATGGATGCGATTAAAGACGGGTAGTTGTTGGCGTGGTTCGCATAATCCACGTCGCCCTGCTCGACCATTAGGAAGAACCCTTCAGCATCCTGGCGGAGCACCCGCAACGCGCCGACCGCAGCGTCCGCTAGTGTGGGGTTCTCGATGGTGCTTCGCTTTACGCTGGGCGCCCCAGCGGTGTCCGTGGCGATCTGAAATTCGAACGCACCCGTTCCACCCCCGAACAGACCGAACAAGCGCTTGTTCTCGCTAACTGCACGCGCTACTCCAGCATCTAGAGCGACCGCACCGTCAATGCCCGTTGCGCGCTGCACGAAAACGAGATCAGGCATGGTCGGCGCCGCGTCAAACGCCGCTTCGGAAATGTAACCTAATCTATTATTGGAGAAGGTCGGGTCGATCTTGAGCGGGTGTCCGCCGCTGATCAGCACTTCGGGCTTGGTTTGTAGGACAATCTCGTCTGCGATTCCGATCCGGTTCGGATCGAAGCCGTACTTTCCGGTGTAGTAGTGATTTCGATTCACGTTATGAGCCACGAAGGAGGCGGGAGTGGCGTGAGAAAGTGGCTGTGTGCTGACGACGCCGATGGCAAATCCAAGCTCCGTTCGTAACTGTTCGGCAATGGTTGACAGCGCGCCTCCCGCGGGGTCGCCTGACGACCACGCGATGTTGCCGTCATCGGTCTTGTGCCCGGTGGACATGGCGGTCGCCGCCGAGGCAGAGTCTGTAGCAGGCCACCACGCGAGGCCTGTTGTACCACCGCGGTAGTAGTCCAGCGCGGTTGCGGGATCTTGCAGTGGATAAGGCTGAGAGCCAGCGAGCCCCGGATCGTAGCCAACCACAGGATCGAAGGTGCTTTCCGAGTAAGGCGCAGCACCGTCGAGCAAGGCGAATTTGTTGTAAGCAGTGACGTCCCAAGTGGTGACATACCCTTGCTTCGGGAATTCCCGCCAGGACATTCCAAAGTCGTTGCCGTACAAATATCGGCTAGCGGCAATCTCATGCTCGAGCTGCATTCCGTCAGCGATCAACAAGATGATGTGGTTGGCGGCTTTGGCAGAGTTGGACGGATTGATTTGGCTGGTGACTGCCCGCTCTTGTTGAATTGGGCTAGATCCCGCGATAACGACGCTATTCGTTGCACCGTCGTTGCACGCGACGCATGTTGCATAGATCACCACGAACGAAACGATGCTGTTTCGAATCCTCATATTTCTTTCCCCTCGAACGCATTAGTGCACAAGACGGAGTGCGATGTCCAGCACGACGTTTCATCGCAGGTGACGAGTGAGTGCGATCGCTGAGCGCACTCTGAGCGTATTGACGTTGAATTGCAGACGGCGGAACAAGTCCGCAGAACGATCGATCGTTTGCTACTAGGACGCGAGCGCGAGATCGTACTGGGGTGTCAAGGAACGATGAGAAGTTGCCACCGTTGTGATCGCATCCTTCCTGGCACTCCATGAATCACAACGAAAGCACGCGCCGTCCAAGAGTGTCGAGTGCGCGCCCAATTGCCGTTGAAGCACCCGCGGAGGCGCCCAAGGTGCAGCGAAGATGGTGGCGACGGTTGTTTCCGGAGAGAACCACAGCTGCGCGCTGGTGAACGGCGGGGTGCAGTGCTGGGGCTATAACCTCGAAGGCCAGCTAGGTGTCGCGCCAGGCAAGAACGTCGGTCCCGTGACTCTCATACCGGGGCTCGATGCAGGAGTCTCGGCGCTCGCCTTGGGGGGATTCCACTCGCTCGCGATCGTCGGTGGTGCACTGTTTGTTTGGGGCTGGAACGAGAATGGGCAGCTCGGCATCGGTACAGCCAAAGACGTTTACGCTCCGACACCCGTCCCTGCGCTCGCTTCGGGGGTCACGGCGATCGCCGGGGGGGTGTCCAGATCGTGCGCGGTGGCAAGCGGAGGTGCATGGTGTTGGGGCGGGCGCGATTCCACGCCCGTTCAGGTTGAAGGGCTAAGCTCAGACGTTACCGCAATAACAACAGGGCAAGGCCACAGTTGCGCCGTGGTAGCCGGCGCGGCTTGGTGCTGGGGAAACAACTCAGACGGCCAGCTCGGCGACGGATCAACGGTGAGCCGTACCACTCCGGTGCATGTCCAGGGGTTGGACTCGGGCGTAACCGCCGTCTCCGCCGGGCGCATGCATACCTGCGCGATCATGAGTCACGGCGCTTGGTGTTGGGGGAGCAATTTGAACCTCCAACTCGGAAGAGGCGCCAATGTTGGCGACCGCAGCATCCCCGCGCCTGTCTACGGCCTAACGTCGGAGGTCTCGAGCATCTCGGCCGCCGAACAACACGCCTGTGCTGTCATGAATGGCGTGGTGCAATGCTGGGGCGACAATAGTCGCGGTCGTCTCGGAGACGGAACGTTCAACGACAGCTCCGTCCCCGTGAGGGTGGCGTGTTTGGGAGCTGATGCGCTGGGCGTTGCGGCAGGTCGACTGCACTCCTGCGCCGCCTTTGCCGATCGGGTGCAGTGTTGGGGTGAGGACTACGATGGTCAGCTCGGCGACGGAGGAAAGGAGTACAGCCTCGTCCCTGTCGTGGCCCAGCTCCGTTGAGGGGGCGTCGTGACCCGGTCGACAAGATATCAAAGGGCCCTCTCTCGTCCGATGAGGACCGCTGGACCTGCGAGTACGGGCGACTGAAGCACGGCTGACCCCACGCGCTGCTCCTCTCTAGTCGAGGGTTATCGCGCCTTCTCGGGTCGACTTTGTTCGCCCGCGTCTCGGCCACTTGTAGATCCTGCCGGTGTTGCGAGCATGGGGTCGCGCCTACGAAGCACTCCCGCGTGCCTGTGATGCGAGCGAGTGGACCCTGATCGGTGTCGATCGTCAGGGACCGGCACTAGGCTTGGGGGATTGACCCATTCTGCCGGGGAAGCGACGAAATATTCGCCCAATGGCAT
>JBLNFG010000086.1:0-9229 GCA_050263495.1 Myxococcales bacterium
GAGCAAACTCGGTGGTTTTGGGGCGCGGTTAGGTCGATGCAGAGCCACGGTTGACGTCAGCGTCGAGCAGCCTCTCCAGCTCAGCCCCACCGGCACGTTGAGCCCCCCGTCAAGTCGAGCAAGAGTTCGCGAGCCGTGCCGCGTCGGAGGGTTTGATCTCGGGCCAATGATCCAGCTCGAGGTCGATCGACGGCTAGCACAGGCTCAGACGCAAGCCGATCAGTACCTTCCTCAACTCAATGAGCGCCTGGCGCAAGTCTATGCGGATCTCTCGGAACGTGTTGCCCAACCGGGGCCCGCGTGCACCCGATTTTTGCCCGAACGCGTCGTGCAGTCGCCCGTTTTCGAGCGAGAAGGAGTCGCTGCGACGTGGCTCTCCCTCGAGGGAACGACTTCTGGTCGTTGCGATTCCGCTGCATCACGGCGTCTGGTCGTGACCACGATCGGCGGGCCGCCGCAATTCGATCTTAGCTGGTCGACGCGCATCCCTTTGGCAGACTTAGCCGGCGCCATCCAACAACAATTTGCAGCTTCTGGATCGAATTTCACCGTTCTCAAGGTCGCGTCGGTTCGGGTGGACACGCTCGAACAACTTGCTATCCAGATTCGCTCGTCAAAGCGCCCCGTGTGGATCTATGCGTCTCCGGTCGCGCGCGACGGTCGGGTTACGTTGCGCAATCTCCACACGAAGGACGCGCGTTTGCTAGCAACGGTGGGTCCAAGCCTCGAGTCAGTGTCGCTGCCCATCGATACCTTACCTTTGGAATTGCTCTCGAGCCGCATGATAGAACTAGTGAATGGCACTTCCTTCGTGGTCGGATCCGACGGGGACGTGGCGATTCCATATCAGCTGAACGCTTCGGCACTAACTGGCACAACCGAGGTGTTGCTCGACCCAGATTCTTTGCTGATCGTGCTCCGGCGTCGGATGCCGTCATGATTCGATAACCAACCAGTTGGCTGTCGACTCAAAGGGGGCTGTCCCGCGATTGGCGACGGGCCAGCTTTTGCCTCGGGTTGGGCTCATCCTCGTCTAGCAGACACTATTTCGTCGGCGGCACGCACACCGTGGTAGTGGGCTTCGTCCAGCAGCGCCATGCCAGAGAGATCCGTATGAGCACAGTGAATGCGCCGATACGGCTGCGCCGCTCGCCGGCGGGCTGCACCGCTGATGAAGCCCGGCACCGGCCGGATCATCGCGTGGCCATAGTGCCAAACGTCCAAGCGCGTGGCGCATTCTGCCAAATCGGGATGTGCCGCACCTAGTTCCGCCACGATCGCGTCCCACGCCGCCGGTTGCTCGGCTACCGCAAGTCGACCGCGAGCCAGCGCCAAATCTGGATCCACCAAAGGTTGATAATAGGTCCAGATCGTGGGACCGTCATCCTCTAGGGTTTGGTGCGTCGCAACCACGTAGCCTAACGAGGCCCCTCCATAGATGACGTTGTCCCACGCCAGCGGGAATCCACGACTGCGCGGTCGTGTCCGCAAGTGCAGATTGGCTACGAGCCACGGGCTGTAGGTGAACCCGTCATAGTGATCGGGAGGAGCATCTCTGAAGGGCCGTACGATATGCCGAGTGACGAAACTCGGCGTTGACAGGATGACCTGTTCTGCCCAGATGATCTCATATCGGTTCGCCACTGGATCGAGCACCGTCACTCTGACCCGATCATCAATGGGAGCGACGTCCGTCACCACGCGATTACACCGCAATCGAGGACCCACGGCTCGCTCCAGGTGACGAACGATTCTGCCGTTCCCCTCTGGCCAAGTAAGAAATGGCGCCGATGATGGTTCGGTTCGGGCAGTTCGCGCCGCGTGATAGAACAGCATCGCCCACGCACTGGTCGTTTCAAGACTACATCCGTAGTCGTCGCGACAGGCATACTCAAGCATCCAGCGCAGCGGTTTCGAATCGAATCGATGCTGTCGTAACCACTGCGCCGCGGAAATCCGATCTAGGCTCAGTACCCGTTCGTCATCGGAACAACGTACCAGTGGCAGCTCGAAGGCTCGACGCCCACTCCCGTCTTGCCAGCCTATCCAGTCGCGCACTAAGCGTGCAAAGCGACTAATCTGGCTACGATCCTCATGTGACAGAAGCGGAGTCGGTTCGAGCCCTTCTACCCAATGCCCAGCTACGAAAAGTCTCTCGTCCGGATCGCGAACGATACATCGCTCTCTTCCGCGGAGGTGTCCGTCTACATCGGTCTCCACCGCTCCGAGTTCAACGAGTAGCTCGCAGAGGCTCGCGTGATGCTGCGCGGGTAGCGGTAGGTAATGGGCTCCCCACGGATACGGGACAATGCCATCCGTACCGTAAGTCGATGTCCCTCCAGGTTGTGACTCAAGCTCAAAGATGACGAATCGAGGCTCCCCGCGTCGCTCCAACCTCCAGGCTGCAGATAGCCCCGCTATGCCGCCGCCGACGATCACGATTGGCACCGAGCTACTCGGTACCGTGTCCGGGACGTGCTCCTGAGTCCTAATGCGGTGCCCGCGTTCCATCTGGCCGCCGACAACTCGACCCGGGATTGGCCGCGGTTGAGTGCGCTGACAGGCTACGTTCCCAAGCGCCGATCCAAGTATCAGGCGGAGCACGTCGCGACGACTTAGATTCATCCGCTACTTGCCGGTCCAGGTCCGTCGCTCAGCTTCACCGATAAGTCGGGAGTAGGCGTCGAAGTATTCGTCGCTTGGCACACCCGAACGCCGGGCGGAGATCGGTCCGTTCGAGGGCGAGGGCGTGGGGTGTCGTTGTGCTCCAGAACAATGCGTCGCAAGGTTCGAGATCTTCAGATCCCGGTCGACACGGATCCGCGCAAGTTGAGCAAGCTCGTCAATGTAACGGTCGAGTCGCTCTGCGAGATTGGTTGATTCGGGTTGCTCTCCACGAATAACGCAATCTCTCGAGTCGATTCGCGCCAGCCACGGCACAGTAACGAAATGGAGATCCGCGGCCATGAACACCTCTTGCCCCGATGCAGCGCGCTGGTCGACGACAACGTCAGCAGCCGTTCCGGCGGATGTGAGGATGTTCGAAGCCGCGGGCGCAGCCCTCAATGAGGATGAACTCGTTCGCACGATTGCAGAGCCATGGGTACGACCCAGATGAACATCGCCCCGCACCACTGTGAGTAATGCCCCAATCGGAATCGTCATTTCTCGTTCAGCTAGGCGCAACGTGACGAGCGATGCGTTCCAATCTATCTCTCGTAGGTATACAATTTGGCGTGCAGGCTCGAGCCCAACAGACGATTCGAGGGCACAACACTGCAACCCAGCACTTCGAATGCGCGCGGCCATGCCTTGGGCCTGATCCCCATCGGCAATTGCCCGAACCACGCTCCACGCGCCTGGTCGCAGACGCATTCTCAAGTCGTACGGACTCAAACCTGTCTCGCTGGCAAGGAGATTCAACTCCTCGTCAGAGGCCGAATACCGGGGGCCAAGCAGTACTAGCATTACCGTGGTGACCTATTTTTCACAATGAACGGCCTGGATATAGCCACAGCGAAGTCCTATCGGGATGTGCTCGCATGGAATCAAATGAGCATGACCTATTACTCGTAGCTGCTGTCGCAGTCCAGAGTCAGGCGTGAAGGACCGAACGATCTCGTCGTCGTTCGAAACTTTCGAGCAGAGCCTCGGCAAACTGGCCGAAATCGGACGCGAACCGCTTGGATTTGCATGTGTCCAGTCGAGCGCTCGGCGGGAACACGGGCCGATGTCACTCGAGGCAGCTCCGAGGGCGGCAGTTACTGGGAGCGCGACTTGTCTAGGGAGCCCACTTTCGTCACCCAACGGGCCACTGCCGTGATAAACGTATGGATCTCGAGGCGAGGTCGATACGATGGAGTTCTTGAAACCTTTGGTTGCATCGCTCGTGTATTCCCTGCTGGGAATGGCGGTATTTGCAGTCGGGTTCCTCATCATGCGGTGGGTTTGCCCGTTTTCCATTCGCAAGGAGATCGAGGAAGACCAAAACACGTCGTTGGGGATCGTTATCGGCAGCGTATTGATCGGGCTCGCCATCATTATTGCAGCCGCAATTCATGGCTGAGCCGGGCTGAGTGGCGTCCCCGGCGGCTACTAGCTTTCTACCGGTCTGGCAGGCGCGGTTTTTGCTGACCATGGTACTTGCGATCGCGACGGCTGGGCTTGTCTACGAGCTCGGCATGGGCGCTGTAGCAAGCTACGTCCTGGGGGATTCCGTTCGCCAGTTTTCTCTGGTGATTGGGGCATACCTATCCGCACTTGGGTTGGGCGCGTTTCTATCGCGGTACGTCGACAAGGAACTCGCGACGACATTCGTGAACGTAGAACTCTCCGCAGCACTCGTTGGCGGGCTGAGCTCACCGGCGTTGTTCATGGCCTTCTCGCTGGGGGCCAGCTTCCAATTGCTCCTATTGGTTATCGTCGCATCCGTCGGCACCCTGGTAGGAATTGAGCTTCCGCTGCTGATGCGCATTCTTGAGTCCCGGCTTTCGTTCAAAGATCTTGTGGCTCGGTCCCTCACTTACGACTATGCCGGCGCGTTGATAGGGTCCCTGGCGTTTTCGTTGTACTTGGTGCCTCGCCTAGGTCTCGTGCGAACATCGATCGTTTGTGGACTGGTCAACGCCAGCGTCGGATTGGCGGCTACTTGGGTTTTGTTCCCGTCTGGTGAACGACAGCGTTCCCGATTGGCGCAGCTGCGCTGGTCCGGACTCGGCGTGTTGGTGGTGCTCCTAGCTGCACTGTTATACGCCCCTGCCGGTGTCACCTGGGCCGAGTCACGGACGTATGGGCGCGCGCAGCGCGCCGTGGACTCGCAGTACCAAAGACTCTTGTTGACTGAACGCGACCATCACTTGGAGCTCTATCTAAACGGGCACCTTCAGTTCTCGTCCCAAGACGAGTGTCGGTACCATGAAGCGCTGGTTCACCCCACGTTGGGACTATCCCCGCATCCACGTCGTGTGTTGATCGGGGGAGGTGGGGACGGCCTTGCGCTGCGCGAAGTGCTTAAATGGCCGAGTATTGAGCGCGTCGTGCTAGTGGACCTCGACCCGGAAATGACCGCGCTTGCAGCAAGGCAGCCCGGCCTGGTTGCTCTGAATCGACACAGCCTCTCGGATCAACGTGTCGACGTACAGAACGCGGATGCGTTCCAGTGGGTGTCACATGGCAACGAAAGATACGACGCTGTCATTCTCGATTTCCCTGACCCCACCAGCCTAGGCGTGGGTAAACTGTTCACCACCACCTTCTATAGACGGCTAAAGAACGTGCTGGCACCAGACGCCGTCGTAGTGGTGCAGGCCACATCGCCATTGCTATCGCCCAATAGTTTTTGGTCCATAGAACACACCTTAGCCTCTGTGGGCTATCACACCCGCCCTTTGCGCGTATTTGTGCCTTCATTTGGTGATTGGGGCTTCGTAGTAGCGAAGCTTGGCCAGCTGCCCACCGAACCGTCAGTTCCGCAGAGCGTGGAGTTGCACTGCTTGGATCGACGCGGGTTAGCCTGGCTATCAGAATTCCCCGCTGATACGCGACCAACGCAGATTAGCGTCAACAGACTTGATAATCAAAGTTTGGTCTCGACGTACCTCGAGGAGGCGCAGCGACTCGACTGAGCGCCTCCCTTCCGGCATCGACGCCCAGCGCAGCTCATGGAACGTCGGCAGAGCCACAGCCCGCGGGTAACCGGCGTCTTCACGCGCCGTAGGAAGAATTGTCGCTGGTGACGTACGCGACCGCGCGTGCGAATCAGCAGCCGATTGTCCCTCGGCATCCCCCCATAGAGACATCCTAAACGGCGGTCACGGACATCATCACCTTCTCGAGGCGAGCGTCGCTGCACCCTTTGGTTTTTGGACTTGCGGTTGCGGCGGCTTTTCTAGTCGGCGGACTCGCTCGCGAACCGCCGCGTAAAAGCGACTCCGTTTGTCTGCTTCAGACCACTGACATCCGTCAATTCCCGCGTATCGAGAGATCGCGCCACCGATGTTGCCGCAAGCGCGATACCCGCGGCTCAGAAGCTTGGCGGCCGCCCAAGCCGCCGCCTTGGTACTCGCAAGATCAGCACCAAGCATGTGCTCCCATTCCGACTCCACCGGTGAGCTCCGATGAATTTGCCAAAGGGATCGGGCTCGATGTCGCACCTGGCCGGTATAGGCGCTGCGGGTTGGGTCACACTCCCACGCGCGACACTTGCCTTCGTGCACGTTCTTCGCCAGTCGAGATTCAGAGTATGCCTGCGCAACAAGCAGCGCGCTTAGCTCTATCGTGGATAGTGGCCACACTGGCACACAGTCGCTGGATGCGTAGGCGTCCGCACACGTGGCACGTTGGCTCGCGTCCACGATCGCGTCGGCGATGATGTGAATGCGCTCCTGCCTCGCTCCTGGCTCTTCGTTGTCCGTTCGATGAGCAGGCAGCCCCAGCAGTATCACGAATAATGTCTCACGAAGAGGCAACGCTCCGATTTATTGCAGCTCAACACATTTAACACAAGTGGCAATACAGCAGCACATCGTGTATTGGGGCGTCCGATCTCCGATCTACTGTGCATTTGGATAAGTGGACCGGTCTGAAAACCAACTCTTCAAGATGTGATCTATTTGGGGGCACCAAGCTCGATCCGCGCACGGAAGTCTCGGGGATTTGGTGAAATGCACTGGGTTACGTTGCCCGGAACCAGTGGGCATCCCCGTGGTGTTTCAGCTCCAAATTGCACTCACAACGCAGCGATGCGAATCCGCTCTCACCTGATCAACTAGCGGGAACCCGAGTTGAAGATTGATCCGGTTCTTGAACCAAATTACACGCACTCGCGCGCTGCTGGCTGCGAAAAAGGGAGCCAGCGCTGGTGAACGATACTTACGTAGCGAGCGGTTTTTGAGGCCGACGTTCGCGCAGCGCTACCCGCAGCGCGCGTTCGTGATATGGCGAGGCCATGCGATTCTCGGTTCTTGGCAAACAAGCTGCGTTGCTGTTCGGCGCCGTCACCGTCGCCTCGACCGCTGCTATGGCCGCGCCGCCCCTGGTGGAGTCGAAGGTTCTTGGCAACTCCAGCACTCCGTCCTCTAGCACTCACAAGGAGCCGTCGGTTGTTGCAATCGAGCAGTGGGTAGGAGGGCTGAAAGAAAAGACGCTACCAAACGGTCTGCGCGTGATCATGGCACCGGACGTCGAGTCTCCAACGGTTAGCGTCTGCGTTACCTATGACGTGGGTTCGCGTAATGAGCTCGACGGACAGAGCGGCTTCGCTCACTTGTTCGAACACATGATGTTCCAAGGGAGCAAGAATGTTAAGAAAGGCGAGCACTTCCAGCTCGTGACGGCCAGGGGTGGCCAGCTCAACGGCACAACGTCAGCCGATCGAACCAACTACTTCGAAACACTTCCGTCCCAGGAGCTCGAGCTTGGGCTGTGGCTGGAGGCGGATCGCATGCGTTGGCTCGACGTGAGCGCGACGAACTTCGAGAACCAGCGCGCGGTCGTCAAGGAAGAGTACCGGATGCGCGTCGAGAATGCAGCATATCACCCTGCCCTCATCGAGCTCGAACGCTTGGTCTTTGCCGGCTACTCACCCTACGAGCACCCAACGATTGGATCCATGGCCGCGCTTGATGCCGCGAAGCTGGAGTGGGTCCGCGACTTCCATGCCCAATACTATGGACCGAATAACGCGGTTCTGACTATATCGGGCGGTTTTTCCGCCGATCAGGCAATCCAACTGGTCGAGAAATACTTTGCTCCAATTCCGCCAGTCAAAGTACCAGCATTAGCGCTGCCACCAGTACCGCCGCCCCGGAGTGCGGAGCACCGAGCGACCGTCACCGACAAGAACGCGAAGACTCCAGCTCTGTTGGTTGGTTGGAGGATTCCCCCCAGCCGCGACAAGGATCACTACGCATTGGAAATGGCTGCTCGGCTCCTGGCGGACGGAGAGAGTTCGTTATTGTATGAGTCCATGGTGCGCCGTACGCCCCTAGCGCGCGAAGTGTCCGCGTTCACTTACGATCACCGGGGCCCTGATGCATTCGTGATTACAGTCGAATTCAATGCAGACTCGAAGCCGGGGGAGATCGAACACATCGTCGATCGGCACTTGCGTGATCTCGCCGAGAAGGGCCCGAATGCAGAACGCCTGAATCGGGTCAAACAGCGGGTAAAGTCCAACTTCGTCTTTGGGCTTCAATCGAATCAGGCTCGGGCAACCACGCTCGGAGAGTACGCGACGTTCTACCGAGACCCTCACCTGATTGCAGCGGATCTCGACGCGCTCCTGCAAGTTAGCGTGGAGGACATCCGTAGCGTGGTGGCCCGACATCTGCTGTCATCTAGTCGAATCATGATTACCGTTGAACCAGTCACGTCCAACGCAAATCCCCCGGCGACCCGCCCCGTTCAGAAGGAGTCTCGCTAATGTCGACGCGTAAGAATTGGCTGGGGTTGTTCCTGTTCGCCGCCGTTGGCTGCCAAGGCACCGTCCCGGCGCCACAATCTAAGACACATCGCCCAGTTGCCGCTCCACCGGCCGCCTCCTCAACTCAACGGCCCGAACTCGAGTCCCCACCGCGCTCGCTCCCGGGCGCCGCACGGCCGTTCCCCAATGTGACGACGGCCACCCTCGCGAATGGGCTCGCATTGGACGTAATTGAGCGACGCAAGATCCCCGTGGTGGAGCTCTCCTTAGTCGTTGCGTCGGGGCACGCCAAAGATGGCGATCACCCCGGCGTCGCGAGAACCACGGCGTTGCTGCTCGAGGCGGGTGGCGCAGGTCGCTGGTCGAGCGAAAAGCTGCGCGAAGCCGTCGACGCCCTGGGTTCGTCCTTGGAGGTAACTTCCACTAGAGACAGCATGCGGTGGTCCCTTGCCGTTACTAGCGACAAGGTAAGGGAGGCACTCGAGCTACTTTCCGCTTTGGCGCTTAAGCCCCGATTCGATCCACTCGAGTTCAAGAAACTAAGGGCCCGAGAGCTCGAGAGAGTCCAGAGCCTGGCGAAGACCAGCGGTACCTGGCTCGCCCAATACTGGCTTCACCGCGAGCTGTATCGACAGGCAATGGGGATTCATCCCTATGCATCTGTCGATGTCCTGCCGAGCGAGATCAATCGACTCACGTTAGACGATTGCCGCAGGTTTCATCAGCTGCATGTCGTTCCTAGTAATGCGCGAGTCGTCGCGGTAGGGGACATCGATCTCGGTACGCTAACCAGTCTAACCGATGGCG
>JBLNFG010000087.1:0-5528 GCA_050263495.1 Myxococcales bacterium
CCTCGGTGCGATCCACTCTTGGACCTGCTCATCCAAACTCACTGGGACAGCCTGGTGGAAACAGGAAGGGAGCTCTTGCTGGGACCGATGCACTTGCCTCGCATGCTCGAGAAGGTGGGCCGCTGGATGACGCAGCTAGAGCCAATCGTTGCGCAAGATCCAACGCTCGACTTAGCTTCATGGAAGGCGGAAGTCGCGTCCTTCTCTGCGCTTCTGGAGATAGCCACCCGCGACTTCGAGGCGTTCCTTGCGGAAGGGTTGATTGAGGAACAGGAGCAACCTGCGAGGGAATGGTGAGATGCAGACCGAGATCGCGTCGCCCCAACCTGGTCAGTAATCGTGAAACGGCGCGCTCCGCCATATCTCGCAATCCCCAGGCACTAGACGACGGAGAAGGAAGACGAACCGCCGCTTCATGCCTGGGGTTGTCGAGGAATCGGTGAACACAACAAATACGTCTTCTGTCGCAGAAACGCAACTGTTCGAAGCTGGTTTCAAGCATTCGGTGCGGCTCCTTCCACCGGACGGAGAAAGCGTATCAAAACGACACACTCGTAACACCGCGATCGAGTCTACTGGTCCTTCGGACCACCGCTACTTAGCGAGCCGCGCCACGCGCCACGCGCCCTCGTTCCCTTGGTGATGCGACCAATGCGATGTTCGCGCATCCGTGACGAACGCGGGCAGGCGAGTTGAACCTACTCACAATCTCCGTCAGGGTCGGGACACCGTGAATTTCCAGGATCGAGAGGTCGACCGACACCTGATGGAGTTCCTCGCGCGCAGCTTTGGATGTGCAGATACGAACGTCTCATTCGATTCTCGGCAGCTTCGTGGCGGGCTGGTCTCCCCCTTGGTGCGACGTGTCTTCGCTCGGTACTCGGATCCGTCGAGTGGAAGCCGTTCGACTCGGTTCGTCGTTAAGAAGCTACAGGGAACTGCCACGCGCGAGTTGGACGTGTATCGCTATCTATCCCGCCATACCGATGGTCTTGCTCCGAGTCTTCTGGATGCCAAGTGGGATGATCATTCGGTGCTGCTATTCCTCGAATCGGTTGAGTCGAAGCCAGTCTGGCCTTGGCGCGACCTGCGATTGGCGACGCGCGTCTTGGAGAAGCTCGCGTCATTGCACGGCTTGCCCGCTAATGCAGCCGTGCTTGGCAACTGGAACTATGACGACGAGCTCAACATCGCTGCGTCGCAAACGTTGGATGCGGCAATAGGACTCGCACGAACCACCAACGATCCACTGTTGCGCTCGTGCCTTCCAGCCCTACGCCGTTTGATCGCAGAACTCCCCAACGTCAGACGCCGTCTCCTGAGTTACGAGAGGCTTCCTTGCTCGATGATTCACGGAGACGTGCATCCAGGGAACGCTCTCGTTCGCAGAAGTCGAGGGACGAGCGAACCGCTACTGATTGACTGGGCTCGCGCCAGGTTGGGCTCTCCACTCGAAGACGTCAGCTCCTGGATCGAGTGGCTGGCGTTTTGGGAGTTCGGGGCCAAGCGCAAACATGACACGCTTCTAAGTAGTTATCTCAGAGCTCGCGGTATTGCTGCCCCTCCTTCCGCCGAATTACGAGACGCTTACTGGGCCGCAAGCGCGATCAACTGCTGTTCTGGGGCGCTTGCCTACCACCTAGACAGAGCGGGAGACGTGACCCTACGGGCACAACAGCAGGCTGCCGCCCTGTGCGCCGCACACCACTGTTTGCGTGCCGTTCGGCGCGCAGCCCAGGGATGCTTTGTCGCGCCCAACTAATGACCACAGTCGCTCAGAGAAGACTGGCAGGCAGTCGCGGCACGAACCGTAGTGCGTTCGGGAGCGGAAATCTTACGCGACGCAAACGCGCCGCCCGAACTCCTGAGGAGGGCGCTGAGCGAGCCATCTCGTTCGGGAGGCGCTGAGGGTGACGGTCGGCTCGATTCTCGCTGCCCGCTGCGCCGGATAGGCACCAAAGATGCCGACGGCAGAGGAGACGTTGAGCGCCAAGAAGGTGCTTGCAGGTGAAATCACGAGTGGCCAGCTTCCGAACCAAGCAGCTACAGCTGCGGCGCCGATTCCATCAGAAGTCCAACTCTCGTTGGGCGCTTCCCTTATCACGCTTGTCGCAATGCGGTTGGCGTGGCGAAACTGGTTGGCTGGATTTCGAGATGCGCTTCAGGACGGAAGAAGGGTGAGTTTCAGCCTCTGGTAAGAGACGTGAGGGAGCTCGTTTCTCAGCTCGTCGCGGAACGCGGTACCGATGGTCGACCTGGGAGTTCGAGATGCGCAACGATATGGGCCGTGTCGAGCGCACGATGGAGCGGACTCGAGTAGATCTGCCGTGCATGGACTTTCGTGGAGCAGATGCTCCGCCAGTTCGTGCGCCTCGCGAATGCCAGCACTTGCCAGCGGCACGTCGGTGGCTCCGCTCATTGGTACGTCCGAGCCTTGCATATTCGCGCGTGTATGCCCATGCCGAACTAGTATGACTCGTGTTGTAAGGGACGCTGTGGAGTGCTCGAAGCCGATCAACCGTTGGTCACCAGAACACCTGATGCTTTGGACCAGCTCTGCATAGTCGAGATTCGGTGCCTAAGACGATTACCGGGCTACGACTGCGGTTCAGACGCAACGCCGCCATGGGCTATCGTGTCAAAACTCCGCAGCTAGGGCGCCGGGGCGCTCGTGCTGTCTCTTGCAGGGGCAAACAGGTTGCTCAAGCACGAACCTCGCGCAGTGGCTTGCTCCCGCGCTCGGCTTCAGGTACATTCGGCTGACATAGACCGTGTTCTTGAAGGGTGCACCGGAATACACCGTTGCAGGCTAGTCAGTTGGTCGGGCCGCCAGCTGTTGACGGAGGATCTGCAATGGCTGACGCTAATAACGTGACGCACTCCCATGACCATACGGCCTCGACGGGTGAGCGGCCGGCGATCGCTGAGATCTGCCGGATGATTTGGCTCGTTTTCGGTCCAGTCGGCGCGTTGTTCACTGCAGCAACCATTTGGAAGCTGCCGCCTTGGACGTACTCGTGGCTCGATGGAGTCTACTGGGGAATTGTCACGCTCGTTGTGATGCTCAGACTGATCGACATCAAGGTCTTCCATGGAACCACCTCCGATGATCGACCAGGAAGCGTCACCACTTGGGTCACGTTCACGCTAAAGTTCCTGGCGGTTTCGACCAGCGCCTGGCTTTTAGCGCAGTGGTCACAGGCTTAGTCGTGATGTGTGCGTTTCGAGACCTGTACCCCGAGGGCGCGGTGCGCAATTCCGGCGGGCGCGTCTACGGGTGCGGATCCTGGCCACGCCGACGCCAACTCGACAGCTGAAGAATGCGCGTGCGGGATGCTGCGATTAGGGCTATCGTTCATCAAGCATCGTACTAAAGGGTGTGGACATTAGTTCCACAGGATAGTCTGCTTGGTCGGGCCGCCAGGCGTCAGTCTCAGGAAACATTGAGATGGCGTCATTGGGAATTGGCGAGAGCCGGCTGCAGCTTTCGGAGCTGCGAATCGTTGCCCCGACTGTGGGCGTCTGCAGGTGTTTGCGGTTCCCTGCTAGCGACGTGGGTCGGCGAACATACGCAAGCGACAGATCCGTCGTAGAGACGCGCTCATCCCAGCCCGGGAACGGTGGGGCTCGAAGTGCACGGAGGGCAACGTGAGCACGGCAGACAGAGGTGATGCCTCACGTGGACTTCCCTCTGCAGAGGTCGAAGAGGACGGTTCCGGATACGCGAAGCGGCATCTGGTTGTTGCGCGATCAGTTGCCGATGCGGCACGCCCTATCCAGAACGATCAGTCGCAGCAAACGCGAGCAGCAAGAGCTGCCGCAATTCGGGATGAATGGCTCGCGGCCCGAAGCTCCAGACAAGTGGTGATCTCGCGGGGGTACGGGAAGCGTCCATGTGACCAGTGGATCGCCGTCTTCACTGAGGAGAACAAGGGAATACTAAGTGTGCGCGGTGCAAGCTGGGTCGACGCACTTGAGCGTGCATTGGAAGTCCTAGGGTTGCCGACCACCCGCCAGCACCAGGGGACTCCTATTGAATGGCGAGGTTGAGCAATGCTGCACTTGGTTCCAAGAATGGCGAGAAGGGTCACTTCCGATGCGATCGGGGCTCTTGTGCTAGTCATGCTCGCTTGCACACCAGCGCCAAAAAACCAAGCCTGTGCGACTGACGACGAATGCAAGGCTCACCTCGGCCAGAACGCGTATTGCTGGCAGTCACGCTGCGTCGAGTGCGTCATCCACGCAGTATGTGGCGAAAGCAATCGCTGTTTCGACGGCATCTGCAATGCTAGAACAGGTCTCTAGAAAAGCACCGGAAGCCGCCAAAGAGCGCCGTCGGGCCGCATGCCCCGCAATGGATATTGTGTACAAGAAGACTAGCGCTGCCCGTCGCCTGCTGACCGAAATATCAATTTCCTTTCGGTTGACTTTACATCGAGTCGGCATCGCCAACTCCCGGCTCTGCACGCACCGGTGACCTGACTCACAACAACGTGGCTGTCCGCCGTTTCGATTTCCGCGCGAATAGCTTTAGATGTCCCCTTCCAGGTGATCCGCCAAGGCCCTTTCTGTACAGGATGCGAAGCTCGGCGGGACGACTCTCGTGCGCAAGTGTGACCGAAAACGGTTTGCGTCGATCGAGACGCAAGAGCTTTCGGTTCTCATCGGGTAGGGGTTCGAACTCGAGGGTGGCAGCACCCCTGCTCCAGCGCTTCCGCGCGCCGCACGTGACATGCCGGCGATGGTATTGCTGCGCGGATTCGATACAGGAGCTTAGGGCAGAACGCGAAGCCGCACGGATCCGAGCAATGCAGACGCGGCGTGCAGAACAGCCAGCGCCGGTTCCAGCAGATCCAGCGCCTGAAAAACGGGGCAGCGCGTCGCACCAATCGCGGGTTTCGCCTCGCCAAGGCGAAGGTCCATTTCATTCCATGTAGGCAACGCCGCGGAGGCTATTTTTCAAGCCCTGTGCGCTTGTTTTGGGCGCTTCCGAACCGCTGAACACGCGCACCACTGCGTTAAGCACTGCGCAAATGTTGGGTCTAGTACGACGCTGAAATCAGATCTTCAGAAGTCCTTCTTAACAAGAATAGACAAAACCTAAGTGCCATCTGACTGCTCTCGATCTCCGTCCATTCGAAGCCATAAGCGTGCGGTGGACCGCTAAGGCTAATAAGGTTCAATGAAAGCCGCGGCGTACGTGCGAGTCTCGACACGGCAACAGGACTTGGCCTCGCAACGGCGAGCCATCGCAAAAGCCGCAATCGCACGCGGCGATACGATCGCAGTCACCCGTTGGTATTGCGAAAAGCGCAGCGGTTCAGGCTTGAACCGCCCAGAACTCGATCGCCTTAGGGCCGATGTTCAAGCCGGCGAGGTACGCAAAGTCTACGTTTTTCGCATTGATCGCCTCACCCGGAAGGGCATCCGTGACACGCTCGCGATCGTCGAAGAACTCAGGGGCCACGGCTGTCAGATTGCCACCGTCGCCGATGGGTTCTCTTTGGAAGGCCCCGCCGCAGACGTTG
>JBLNFG010000088.1:0-10663 GCA_050263495.1 Myxococcales bacterium
GTGCGCACCGAGAAGTCCCTCGCGCCGCAGGCTAAACAGAACGGCAGTGCTGCCGCTTCACCGAGCGCCCATCCTTCTTCCCCTGCAGCCAAGTAGCACCGAACCATGTGGCTGACCCGACTTGCTCTGCGCAATCCAATTCTGATCCTGATGCTCTCGCTGATGCTGATCGTCCTTGGTGGCGTGTCACTTCGTCGCCTGAGCGTGGATCTATTCCCTGAGATCACGATCCCCACGATTCAGGTCGCGACGTTCTATACCGGCGCGGGTCCGATCGACATCGAGAAGACGATCACGGAGCCAATCGAGCGCGCGGTGGCCGCCGCACCTGGCGTCGATCGAATCGAGAGTCGCTCGCGCCAAGGCGTCTCGGTCGTGACGGTATGGTTTGGCTATGGCGTCAACCTGGACAATGCTCAATTCGAGGTTCAGCAGCGCGTTGCTCAAATCCAAAACACGCTTCCCCCAGGCATTCAACAGCCGTTCATTCTGAAGTTCGACATCACGAACATTCCCGTTGCCCAAGTCACGGTGAACTCCGACGAACTGGACGAGAAGCAACTACGCGATCTAGCCTACAACACGATTGAGCCGCAAATCGAGCGGATTCAAGGCGTCGCCAGCGCTTCCGTCGCCGGTGGTCAGACGCGCGAAATCGGTGTCCGCGTCAACCGCGATGCGTTGTTTGCGCGCGGACTTGGCATCTTGGACGTGGTCGGTGCCGTTCGCACGTCCAACCTGCTGCTTCCGAGTGGAAGCTTGCGGGTTTTCGAACGCGACTACAACGTCTTCTCCAACGCGCAGTTCGAAGATATCGCGCCGATTGGCGACGTCATCGTGCGTCCGGCGCGCGGTGACGTCGGGTCTGTCGTCAGTGCAGGCACTGCTCCTGTGCGCGTCTCTGACGTGGCGCACGTCGAAGACGGGATTCAGGATCAGACGGAGGTGGTGCGCATCAACGGCAAGCGCGGGGTGTTTCTGCGAGTTCAGAAGCAGCCCGGGGGCAACACGATAGCAGTCGTAGACTCGCTGAAGCAGGCCATTTCGAAGCTGCGCGGCGTCCCCGACACGGTAAAGGTCGAGATTGGCTTCGATCAATCGAAGTACATTCGAGCCTCCGTCGCCGCACTCGAGCACGAAGCCGTTCAAGGCGGTGTGCTCGCCATCTTCGTTATCCTGGTATTCCTGCTGAGCTTGCGCGCAACGGGGATTATCGGGGTGGCGATCCCACTGTCCATCGTCACTACGTTCGTGCTCATGTACTTTACTGGGCTAACGCTGAACGTCTTTACACTCGGTGGATTGGCGCTTGGAGTGGGGCGCTTGGTTGACGATTCGATTGTCGAGCTCGAGAATATCCACCGCCACATGGAACGTGCCACCGATCCCAAGCTAGCGGTCCTCGCGGCTGCGCAGGAGGTGGCAATGCCTATTCTCGTGTCGACGATCACCACCATCGTCGTGTTCTTTCCGGTGTTATTCATGGCGGGGATAGGGCGCTACCTGTTCCTACCACTCGCCTTGACGATCAGTTTCGCCTTGCTGACGAGCTTTTTCGTATCGCGAACGGTCACGCCGCTGCTTTGCTACTATTGGATGAAGCCCGGTGACGACCAACGACACTCGGCGCCGATTCGCGCGATCCTCGGGGCATTGGACCGGCTCGACATAGCTTACGCGAGCGCACTCGGCTGGGTCTTGCGCCATCGAGCGATCACGGTCGTGTCGATCGTTGTATTCTTCGGCTCGACTCTGTTCTTGCTGCGCCACATCGGCACGGAGTTTTTCCCGGAAACGGACGAGTCGCAGTTCACCGTGAACTACCGCGCGCCGATCGGTACACGCGTTGAGCGCACCGAAGAGGTGGGCAGCAAGATCGAGAGCATTATCCAGCAAACAATTGGGGCGGGACGCAAGGATGCGAACAAGGACGTGGTGAAAGCCATAGTTTCCTCTGCGGGGTTGCCAAGTGGCCGCGCCGCAGTGTTCGGCGGTAGCACAGGGACCCATGCGGGTTCCGTCTCTGTAAATCTGACTACGCCTAACGAGCGCTCCGAGTCCGACGTCGAGTTGGTGGAAAAGGTACGCGCCGGCCTTCGAGATGCAGTGCCTGGAACGAACGTCTTCTTCTTCACGGGTGGAATCGTAAAGCGCATCCTGAACTTCGGATCCTCGGCACCCATCGACGTCGAAGTCTTGGGTTACGACTTGGACGAGGCAGCTCGTTTTGCCACAGAGATTGCGGCGAAGTTCCGTGGCCTCTACGACGCGAAAAAACAGCCACTTCTAACTGATATACAGCTCAGCCGCGAAGAGAACTCGCCGCAACTAGACGTGGATGTCGATCGCCAAAAAGCGGGCATGCTCGGTGTCACTGAGCAAGACATCTCGCAGACCGTTCTGACGAGCTTGGTGGGCAATACCCAGTTCATGCCCATGCCGTTTACGGATCCAAAGACGGGAAATCAGTATTCGATCAACGTGCGCCTGGAAGATCGCTATCGCAACGAGGTCTCTGACCTACACGACTTGTTCGTCCGTACCCCGAAAGGGAACTTAGCGACACTGGACGTGCTCGCGAACATCAAGCGTTCGAGTGGACCGGTGATGCTCGAGCGCAAGTACCTGCAACGCGTGGTTCATGTGACTGCCAATGTGGCCCCGACTAGTGATCTTGGTGCGGCCAGCGCGGCTGTTTCACGAGCAATATCCCAGACGCCAGCCCCCGACGGTTTCACTGCACAATTGGGCGGCCAAAGTGTGGAGCAGTCCAAAGCCTTCAGGGATCTCGTGTGGGCAGCGCTGCTGGCGCTGGCGCTGGTGTACATGGTGCTAGCCTCGGAGTTCAAGTCGCTGCTCGACCCGCTCATCATCATGTTCAGCGTTCCGCTCGGATTGTCGGGCGTGTTCTTGATGCTGTTCTTGAGCGGCACCAAGCTGAGCGTTAACAGCTTCATGGGCATCATCATGATGATCGGAATCGTGGTCTCGAATGGCGTTTTGTTGGTAGCTTATGCCAACCAGCTGCGAGAACACGGGCGAACGCTGGAGCAGGCGATCGTCGAAGCGGGTCGAACGCGCTTGCGCCCGATCCTGATGACCACCATTGCTACCGTGTTTGGCTTGGCGCCGATGGCGTTGGGCATCGCCGAGGGCAGCGAAACCAACCTGCCACTTGCGCGTGCCGTGATTGGCGGCCTAAGCGTATCGACGCTGTTTACCCTGTTCTTGATCCCGGCGCTCTACACGGTGCTGGATCGATTTGCGCGACGCGAGGTAGATCCCGATGAAACTCGTTTGGTCGAAACAGCACCCTCCCACTAAGCGATTCAGCCTAGGATTGTCTTTGGTTTGTAGCGTCGCGGCGACGGTCGGGTTCCCGACCCTCGCGACGGCACAAACGGCGACCGCGACGGCACCTGCGACTGCGACGGCACGCAGCCAGCATTCTGGTGCGACTGCGACGGCGCGCGAGCAGCATTCTGGTGCGACTGCGACGGCGCGCGAGCAGCATTCTGGTGCGACCGCGACGGCACCGGCGACGGCACCGGCGACCGCGACGGCGCGCGAGCAGCATTCTGGTGCGACCGCGACGGCACCAGCAACAGCGACGGCACCAGCAACAGCGACGGCACCAGCAACCCCGACGATTGGCGGTGCGGTGGGCACGGCACCTGCGACTGCCACTGCCGCGCCCGGCATGGTGCCGGCCGTCACTGCTTCCGCGCCCGCGGCGGACGTCGAGCGCGTGACACTGGACGAGGCACTGTTGCGCGCCTTGCGCCGCAATCCCGCCGCACAATCGGCGGCATTGGAGCTGGATCGCGCCGACGCCCTGGTACGGCAGGCGCGCGCTACGTCGCTGCCCACCCTCAATGGCAATGCCACCTACACGCGCCTCGACAACGATCGGGTGTTCGGTAATCGGGTCGTCGCGGCGCAGAATCAGCTCAATGTCAACGCCGTGTTGGCCGTGCCCCTGATCGCGCCTGCAAGGTGGGCACAGTGGTCGCACGCGAAGGATGATGCAGCCGTCGTTCGTCTCTCCGGCGACGAGATGCGTCGGCAGTTGGCCATCTCGGTCGCGCGAACGTTCTTGGCCGTGGTGTCCCAGCACCGAGTGGTTGAAGCGAATGAGCTCGCTTTCGAGGCCTCTAGAGCCCACGAACTGTATGCGAGCCAACGTCTCGAAGGCGGTGTGGGCAAGCGCATCGATGCAGTGCGGGCGTCGCAACAGGTGGCTAGCAACGAAGCAGCGTTGGAGCGCGCGCGAGTCGCATTGACACGTAGCATGGAGGCACTCGGGGTGCTTCTGGGGGAAGAGCGACCGATTGACGCGGCATTCGACCCTGAGCTCGGGACGGCACCCGACCCTGCCGCAGCAGTGGTGGGTATCAATCGGCGCGGCGATCTCGAAGTGGCGCGCGCCCGGCGTGAAGCAGCTCGCAAGCGTTTGCGTGACAGCTGGGTCGACTTCTTGCCGCTGTTAATGGGGCAATTTCAGCCATTCTATCAAACCCCAGCGACCCTGACGACCCCTCGCACTGGTTGGCAGGCGTTGCTCGTCTTGACCGTGCCCTTCTACGACGGTGGTGCGCGCTATGGCGCGCGGGACGAGCGTCGCGTGTTGTCCGAACAAGCCGAGCTCTCGCTGACGAATCTGATGCGTCAGGCTCGCTCCGACGTTCGGATTGCGTTCGAAGCGACGCGCAGTGCGGAGGTGGCTCTCGCATCAGCGCAGCGCGCCGCAGAACTAGCGCATGACGCCCTTCGAATGGCCACCTTGGCGTACGAGGCTGGTGCGCTCACCAACCTCGAGGTGATCGACGCGGAACGGCAAGCCCGCGACGCGGATACCGCCGTCGCCGTTGCCGAGGATACGATGCGCCAGGCGCGGCTCGATCTGCTGATCGCGTCGGGCAAGTTCCCCGCCAAGCGGTGAGTAGTGTTTTCTATCGTTTCTCGACGTCGGCGCGTGCGCGTTTGCCCCTGTTATTGTGCTAGCCCACAAGGCAAGCGAGCCCCCTTGGGACTCGCGATGGGGCATGCACTCTCGTGCCGCCAGTATTGCAGTGCCGACGGGGATTGTTCGGCACTCGTCGGTCCAAGTTGCCATCGTTCCTTGGCTTGAGCGACCGATGGGCGTTGGCGTGTTGCGAGGCTACCGCACGTAACAGAGGCCGTCCGCATTGAGGTGGCCCATGCTGCGGGCGTTGAATTCGACGAAGTCACGTAGATTGGCGATTGCTTGACTGCCGGTCTCGAACGTCACGTTTGGACGCGTTGGCAACGGATAGAGCACAGGCAAGCATGAGCGCCACGGGATCGGTGAATGGCTCCGATCGGTAAGCGTCGGAACGGGAACCGTCGCGAGGTCTTCCAGATTCACGACGTAGCTCGAGTCTGGTTGGGGGACGGCGTTCAGAGCGAACTGGTCGAAGAAGGGTAGATTCTCGTGCCCGATCGTTGGCCAGAACAGGTGATCGGTGTGGATCGTGATCTGCGCCACCGTGCTGGTGTGCGGCAAGAGCTGAATGCCTCGTTGGTTTTCCTCACCGCTAATCGGAGTCCCAGTGTTGTCCGGATTCTGGCAGTTGTCATAGCTGACGGCACCGGACAATCCGAACCGAAAGCGTACCGTGCCAGGCGCTTTGGAGAAATCATAGTTGGGGTCCGCGGTGCTGCAATTCGTACCACGAAACGTGGCCGTGCCCGTGAGGAGCACGCGCTCTTGCGCTGCAATCATCGCCTCTACGTCTGGATCATTCGGATCGACGTTTACTCGCTGTGCCTCGGTGGTCGCTGGAACTAGGTCGTAGCTGAATGCGTACCGCTGCTCGAGATCGAAGAGATCCTTGAGGTCGTCGATGGGTAAGCGGACTGCCACCTTTCCAGCGCCACCCTTGTCGAGGTCGGTCCCAGCACGTTTCAGGTCGACCACGAACGGCCCCTTCCGTTCGACTACGGTCGCACCCACCTGACCCTGGTCGCCGGGGTTTTTGTCGGGCTGTTCGGAGACGCGAATCTTGCCGATTACCACGATAATCCGATCGAAGCGCACCTCCCAGCCGTCCACAAAGGCAAGTTCGTTGCCCGGCCCCGGCGGGAATGGGTAACCGTTCGCTCCAAGGGATTCTGCAGACACCGTGACGCGCAGGTCGCCTCCGTGGTTCGCGCTGCCGCTGTCACTACAGCCCAAACCCATTGGGCACGCGAGCATCACCGCGAGTAGCTTGGAGTGGTTGTGTCGGTGCATATTCCTGATTCCCTTGATTTGGTGGGCGGTGCGGAGCGCACCAGGTCCGGAGATTTGGCGGGTTAGGGGGCGCCGCCGATCCAACTGAATTGGTAAGCATTCACGCCGCGTATCCCTTGGAACAGTGCTACTGCCGCCTGCCCGTCTGGCACGTCGGGGATCTGAAGCAATTCGCCTTGACCGAGCGCGCCGGGTAGCGTCGCGAAATCGACGTATTCGAACCACTTCTCTGGTCGCACGCGCAACGTCAGCTGTCCGCCCTGACTGGGCGTGATGTCGATCGGGATTGGCGTCACGATGCGTTGTTTGCAGAGCGGATTCGCGCCGGGCGTAGCTAGGTCATTCGAGCCCAAGGCCCGATTCTTGTCGATCGTGATTACGCCGGAAAAACCATAAATCAAATTCTGGCGCGAGGCCGTGCCGGAGTACTCGAGGATGTGCGTCGTATCGCGCGTCGCGTCCACGCGTTCACCCGTAAGCCATACCTCACCGGCAAGTGCGCGGTCGGCAGTGCCATGTCCGAGCGTCGGGAACTCGTTGGGTCGATTCGAAAGCGCGTCGATCACGAGCTTCGACGTGACTTCCGCCGCGTAAACACCGGGCAAAATGCACGGCGTGTCTTGGGCTCCGAGCGTAGGTCGCGATCGATTTAGATACAGCGCACCAATGGTCAGCTGCGCACGATCGAGCACGACGTGGTAGCCAAAGGCATTGTCGAATGCGTAAGGTTGGCCCGCCACCGCGGCTTCAGGCCCAGCTGCATAGGCAGCAAATTGTACGAGGCCACTGCCTGTGTCATCATTGCAGCCGAGTGCGCAAAGGGTCAGCATGAGTCCCACAAAGCGCTCTACGCTGCGTGCTCGCTGCAGGAAATTCATGAGAGCTCTCCGAAGCGCACCGCGAACGTTAGGAAGAACATCCGGGGCGGCCCGGCTGTGAAGTGACGCACTGGCACCAGCGTCGGTTGCTCGGCGCTGTGAAAATCAGATGCATAGTTGTACTCGCCCAAGCGATAACGCCGATCCAAGAGGTTGGTAATCTCGAGGCCGAGTGCAAACCGTCGCCATTCGAGCTCCGCCGAAGCGTCGATCGAGAATAGAGTGTCACTCTGCTGGTTGTACGGTAGTGGCCGACGCCCGACGAAGGTCACGCCCGCTGCGGCGGCAACCTGCACGGGTGAACCGGCGAACTTGAACGGCAATTCGTGATGCGTCGCGGTGTCGGAGCGGAGCACCAGATTCGGAACGTACGGAACCACGTACCCCGTGTCGTCGAATCTAGACTGGACCAGCGTCGCGTTCAGGCTTTGATCAAAGAACGTTCCGTTCCAGCGCAATGCGGCCAAGATCCCGTTACGTGTGGTGCCGTTCGCGAGCGTGTTACGCCCCGCAGTTTCGCTGAAGATGAGATCTCGCTCCACGTGCGTACGAAACGCGGCCGCACGCGTCACGATCTGGGTGCTAGCCAGTGTGCGCGAATAAGCGATCCCCGCCTCGTACGCGTCGACCCGCGCGAATGGCGTCTTGATGTCTTGGGAGATGTAGATCGGGTCCATCGATCGCACGCCCTGCCCGTAACTCATCGACAACATCAAGCCCGTGGTCGGGGTAAGAATGACGCTGGCTCGTGGCAAAAGCGTGGTGGTCGCCGTACTCGAGCGCTGCGTTGGGTCGCGATAGTAACCGAGATCTTGCGTATCGAGGCAGCTCCTGTCACCGGGCGGATTGGTACGTGACGGCTGCCGCACCTCTTGTTGGGCACAGCGGTCGAGCACGTTATAGGAGAAGAAATTGCCGCGTATTCCCCCGCGCACGGTCAGCCAGTGCAAGAAGCGCAGATTGGCGTCGGCGTAGATTCCAATATCACCCAGTGCATATTCCACGTCGACGTCGCGGTGATAAGGAACTGCATTCGAGGCTTGGACGCGCAGTTGCGTACCGTGCCCAAAGTCACCGCGCGCGGAGTAGCCCAACTCGAGCTCTTGAGTCAGTCCGCCCACCTTCTCTCGCACGCGCGAGGAGCCGCGAGAACCCAGCGTCCACGAGTCGACGGAAAGATCGATGCCGTCACCCCGTTGATCATGCGGATTTTGTGCGGGCTCCTGCACATCCAAGAGAAAGCCGGTGTAGTTCTTGCGCATCCGGAGATCACGTCGGATGACGTACAGTTGCTGTCGGAACAGCGTGTCGCGGATGCTCTGCTCCAGATCAGCGGCAATCGAGTATCGGGATGAGTCCCCACCTTGGCGCGGATCGTAAGTGTCGAAGAAGCCAATCCGCCCCGCGCGGTAATCGTCATCGCGCAGCACACCCGCGGAGTGATAGTTGGCCGAGTAGGCCTGACTCGTGACGCGATACGAACCCGTTTCTCCGAACTTTCCTTCGTATTGTGCCATTGCAGACGCGCGTTGCGCGTCGCGATTCTGGCCAAAACCGTCGGTCTTGTAGATCTCCACCGCACCGAAACTGCAGCGGGTCAAACCCGGTGGCCCCCACAGACCCAAGATGCGCTGCGTGCCGTAAGAACCGAGCGTGCTCTTGACCGTGAGCCCACGACGTTCGATCCCCAGACGGTAATCGGCGCTGCCCGCCACGCCGAAGTTGCCTTGACGCGGATCGAACGGCCCCTCGAGGACTCGCAAGGAAAGCACGGCTTCGGGGATGATGAAGTTGGCGTCCGCGTGCCCGTTGCCGTGCAGGTTTCCCGCTTCGTTGATCGGCACGCCGCCAACGCTGAACTCGATGTCTTGCCCTTCGCGAGCATCGAATCCGCGCAGAAATACCTGGTGAGCATGCCCCTCGCCGCCTTCGTTGGTGAGCAAAATCCCCGGCGCCAGCTGCAACATTTCCGTCGCATTCTTGCGCGGCACCAGTGCAAGCTGACCAACGTCAATGTGGAAGTCGCCTGCACCTCGCGTCGGCGCGCGATAATGTCCCTGCACAATCACTTCGGTAGCGTCTGGCGCGCTAGGCCGCACACTGGCTTGCGTTCGAACAGCGGCACTCACCGACGCCTCCGACCCCGAACGCGTTGCATCGAGTTGCGCCTTTTCAGACCACGGAAAATGCCCCGCTTCATCGCGCAAAGCTGACGTCTGGCTCGGATCCGCCGAAGCGGGGACATCGGTCGAGACTGCTCGATTACCCGTGGAAGCGCCATGATCGGAATTGGCTGAAGCGTTCGTCGCATCGAACGGAGGACTCGGCGGAGGCTCAGGCGAGGCCGCCTTCGCTCTCGCTGGGAACGTGAACGGCACCCGAATGCGCACAGCAACGGGTTTGCCGTCACGCAGCGCCGGCGTGAAACGCCAATGCGCGACGGCGGCCCGCGCGGCTTCATCAAATGGGGCCCCACCCGACTGCGCCACCTCCGAACCGATGACATGTCCGTGAACATCAAGCGAAACGAACAGCACCACTGCTACGGGCGCCTGCGCCGTCGTTGCAGCGGGATACTCCGCGTCGAATCGCTCAATCACCTCGGGCAAAACGACAGCGTGCGCTTGCGCCAGACCGAACTGTGAGCCGAACAGAGAGGCCAGCAGGGCCCCGATCGCAGGGATTCGGCTCACGCGGAACGGCATGGCGAGTGCCTAGTTCAAATGCAACTGAGTTGCAAGACCGCTCTAGTTCAACTCGTGCCGCAGAAGCGCGGAGCGCGCAATCAAGAGGCTCGCTTGCCCTTGTCGCAAGCGGGGCAACGCCCCCGAAGTTGCACCTCGACGACCCTCGAACGAATTCCTGCACCCCTCAATTCGACCGAGTCTTCCGGCAAGCAAGCTACGTCGCCGCAATCGGTGCAAACGAAGTGCGGGTGAAGTCGATGCTCGGCATCCTTGGCGCGTGGAAGCTCGTAACGCCAAACATTGTCGCCTAGTTGCGTGCGCACCAAGAGCCCGGCTGCCGTCAGTGAGAGGAGATTGCGATAGATCGTCGCTCGATCCAAGGCACTATTTGCCATACGCTCGGTGAGCTCTGGGTGGCTAATTGGGACCTGTACCCGAGCCAGCGCGCGCAATATCGCCAGCCGCTGTGCCGTCACTCGAATCCCGTGCTCCTCCAACATGCGACGGATATCCGACTCGCGTGGTCTCGGGGATTTCGTCGGCATCGGCGCACACCTTGGTCCGCTGGGGCTACGGTGGCAAGTGGGGAACCGGCTTAGGAACGCCGAATGCCTAAGTTCTAACTGGTTTCGCGTCTGCACGGGTGTGCAGGCCGCGTTACTAACAATTCGCTAAGCGGCGTTGGCACTCGCCAGTGCCGTGCACGTGATTCGAGCCAGTGCCGTGCACGCGACTCGAGCCAGTGCCGTGCACGCGATTCGAGCCAGCGCCGTGCACGCGATTCGAGCCAGTGCCGTGCACGCGACTCGAGCCAGTGCGTTCACGCGACAGCACGCGCTAAC
>JBLNFG010000089.1:0-7176 GCA_050263495.1 Myxococcales bacterium
GTCGCGGACCTTCGAGAACGCCGCACCCACCTGATGCGCTTGCCTTGGCGACTAGCGGTTCTAGGCAACGAAGACGAGCGTCAAGCCCAAGCGATGCGCCAGGCGACCATGCATTGGTTGTCACTGGTGCGTCAGGATTCCGGACAGTGCCCAACTTGGCAAGAACCAGCCACGCTGATGGTCGGCGATGTCCGGCACCAGAGCAAGAATCTGGATTCAAACGATGCTGCAGTTACCATTGCAATGTCGCTTCCCACCACCGATTCGCTCGACGAGATTCATTCAACACTCCTGACATGGCTGCTTGACCGTCCCAATGGGTGGCTCTCGGAACGATTGAGAGCCTTGAACCTGGTCGGATCCGCCGCTGCCCGTGTGGTTGGTGGGACCAAGCGCCGCGGTCTCGTCATTGCGGTGGGCGTGTTGCCGTCAGCGGTCGACTCCGCAGTGGATGGCATCCGAGCGTTGTTTGACGAACTTGGCTCCGGCAGAACCCCACAAGCCCTAGCGGTAGATCGAGTCATATCTGAGATGGCACGGTCGGAACGTGCACGTCGATTTGATCCGCGCGTGCGCGTCGAGGATCTTTGGCTCGGTCGGGCTTGGGACGCCAAGGTGACTCCGAAATCCATGGAGGATTACTTGGTGCGCGCGTTTGCTTCCGCAAACATGCTGGTGGTGCGTTCTGAGCAGCCGGGCGCAGCGGGCGGAACGAACGGAACGAACGGCAAACGATAGCGGTGACTCGGATTTCGAGTCTGCCGCACAGCCAGAGTCTGCAGCATTCGGCGCGAACCGCGGGGCGGCGCTTTCGTCTCGTTCCGGTGCTGTTCGAGCAGGCCCGTCGATTGGTTTCCAAGCATCCAAAGTCGTGCTACCGAGCCCCCCAGTATGTCGCGACGCCAGACGGTCCTGATACTCGATTTTGGTTCACAATACACCCAGCTGATTGCCAGGCGCATTCGCGAGAGCCACGTGTACTGCGAAATCCAACCCGGGACTATACCGGTGGAGCGTATCAGGCAGCTGGAACCAAGGGCGATCATTTTGTCCGGGGGGCCTCAAAGCGTCTATTCGGACGAAGCTCCTCAATGTGACCCACGCCTATTCGAGTTGGGTGTGCCCGTTCTTGGAATTTGTTACGGCGAGCAGTTGATGGCCCGACACCTAGGCGGGACGGTCGAGGCTAGCGAGCACAGGGAGTACGGGCCAGCAACTGTCACGGTGCAAGAGCCTGTGGGACTGTTTTCCTGTTGTTCCAAAGGAGAAGAGATTCACGTTTGGATGAGCCATGGGGATCGCCTAATTGAGCCGCCGCCGGGCTTCGTTCGATTGGGCACGAGCCCCAACGCCCCATTCGCCGCAATCGCCGATCTTGGTCGTCGGCTGTACGGAATCCAGTTCCATCCGGAAGTTGTGCACACTCCGCGGGGTGCGGAGATGCTCCGTGGGTTTTTGTTCGATGTTGCGGGTCTAGAGCCAAGCTGGACCCCTGGTTCGTTCGTGCACGAAGCGGTCGAGAAGATTGCGGCCGCTGTCGGCCCGAACGAGCGAGTCGTCTGTGGCATTTCTGGGGGAGTCGATTCTACGGTTGCGGCCGTGCTCTGTAACCAGGCCTTGGGCGATCGGCTCGTATGCATCTTCGTAGACAACGGTCTGCTGCGTTTGGGAGAGCGCGAAAGCGTGGAGCACACCATGCGCGCGAATCTTCACCTGAACCTGATAGTAGTGGACGCGAGAGAGCGGTTTCTCACCGAGCTGGCGCATGTAACGGACCCCGAAAAGAAGAGAAAGACCATTGGTCGCGTCTTCATCGAGGTATTCGAGGAATACGCACGAGAGATCGATGGGGCGAAGTTTCTTGTCCAGGGGACGCTCTACCCTGATGTGATCGAGAGCGTCAGCGTTCGCGGGCCGAGCGCCGTAATTAAGAGTCACCACAACGTTGGCGGACTGCCAGAGCGGATGAAGCTGACGCTTATTGAACCACTTCGAGAACTATTTAAGGACGAAGTGCGCAGCGCCGGCGAAAGCATCGGGATTCCGCATGACCTACTCTGGCGCCAGCCCTTTCCCGGCCCAGGACTCGCGGTGCGTTGCTTGGGTGAGGTCACCGAATCGCGGCTCGACGTACTCCGCCGCGCTGATCGGATCGTGGACGAGGAAATCCGCTCTGCCGGACTCTATGAGACGATTTGGCAGTCCTTCGCGGTGCTCCTGCCGGTTCGTAGCGTCGGCGTGATGGGAGACGATCGGACGTATGAGGAGACGTGCATCATTCGGGCGGTGCACTCCACCGACGGAATGACCTGCGATTGGGCTCGGCTGCCCCATGACGTCCTGGCCAAAATGAGCAGTCGTATCATCAACGAAGTGCGGGGAATCAACCGCGTAGCCTACGACATTAGTAGCAAACCACCGGCAACGATTGAGTGGGAGTAGTGGCAGCTTCTGGAGAGGGAGACGGAATGGCGACCAATCTCAGCGCAAAACCACGGCACCCGAACTCTGAGAGGGGCATCGCGGGTCTTGATTCGGGGCTGCGCTCAAAGAGAGTGCACCGCGTGCTCGGTCGTCTGCTCATGGTGGCCTGCGTCGTGGCGGTTTCGGTGGCTGTCGCGGGCTGCTCGAGCATTGGCCTGCGAAGCGCCGTCTCGATGAGGATGAACCGCGCCAAGAACGCGCCACGTGACGCGAGCGTCTATATTGATGAGGAGTTCATCGGGCCGTTGTACTACGTCGCTGCGCATGGGGTGCGACTGCCCACAGGTAAGCACCGGATCACCGTGGCGCGGGATGGATACTTCCCGTGGGATCGCACGGTGGAGGCGGACCGTCAGCCGATAAACCTGAACGTTGAGCTAACACCGATCCCTGACTGATTGCGTCACTTAAGCTCAAATCGGGCGTGCACGTGTGGCTTCCGGTGCTAGCGTCTCGCCCCCTTCGGGGTGTACCTCAACCTGGTAGAGGGCCGGCTTTGGGTGCCGGAGGCTGAGCGTTCAAATCGCTCCACCCCGACTAAAGAACCTAGCGGAAACGCTGGGTTTTTTGCTTTCTTGAGTCGTGATTCGTGCAGACGGGGACGAGAGCAACTTCTCGCTCGACGCACCGACCCCCATTGGGCCGTCGTGAAGCAGCCGAATCATCGCAACCTGACTTGGACCTGACCGAGCAATGCCTGCAGGCACGACATTCGTGCAGAGAAAGCAGGGTCTATATGTTCAAGCCTGATGCAAGCGCTGCGGTTGGTAATTCTGGTACGAGGTACAACCCATCTAAAGACAAGCGCAGAAGAGTGGCATTTCTGGCTGCTTCTTGTCTTTCAGTACTCCAGTGCAGCGGAGAGGAAGGCGACCGTTACTCGTCGCTGTTGTTCGAGTCTCCTCTCGTCGCGGCCGCGGGCCAATCGTCACATCTCGCCGGATCTGACCAGCCTAGAACAGAAGCTTTCCACAATGGAGGGGCGGCCGGTGCGCTTGGCAACGCTGCGATCTCTGCGTTCGTTCGCCTCAACGAGGTGAAGTTCGACCCCCCTGGCAATGACGGTGGTGATGAGTTCCTCGAAATTGAAGGCGAGCCGTTGACCAGTGTTGGCAGGCGCTGGTTAGTTGCGCTCGAAGGAGACCTGGACGCAAACCCAGGTAAGGTTGACCTGGCGATTGACCTCTCGCTGTGTGCGGCTTCATCGTGTCATTTTGACGAGCGTGGTCTGCTCGTACTCGTGACCGATCGAAAGCTTGTGCCGTCCGTTACGTCACTTTCTCGTGAGTCGGTAGAACTCGCCAATGGAGCGCTAGAAAACGGTACGACGACTCTGCTCGTGCTGGATGCGCCGCCCGATTTCGAGCCCGGAGCAGCAGATTGGGATGCGGACGACAATGGCCTATTGGAGCTTCCAGATGGCTGCGGGATTGAGGATTCGGTGAGCTGGACAGACGGTGGCAATGACCTCAGTTACGCGTCAACTCTTCTGGGACCTAAGCCGAAACCTCAGGCTGCTTGGCGCTGCCATGATGCCTCTGGTGGGGATTTTTGGTCATACGGGCAGCTGATCGGGGACTCGCGGAGCCTTACGATCGATCCTGGAAGCAGCACCCCTGTGGGTGTAGATGGGCCAGCGCTGACTCCCGGAGCTCCGAACCTGTGCTCGGAACCGGTATCTGCAGTAGCGGTCGGTGGTCACCAAGGACTTGCGGAGAATTCGACCTTCGAAGCGCCTGCGAGCGCTGGCAAGGCTAGTCGCAGTGACGCGATCGGAGGATGCTCGGGAATGCGTTCGGTAATTGTTCCGCGTGGTGGTCGTTCTGCCACACCGGATTTGGCGGCATCGGAAGCCGGCTCCGTTTCAATTCAAATCGTCCACGCAGCACCAGGCCAGGCGGGTACGCCTGGATGGTGGTCCCCTGACCCGTTCGCAACACCGCTCGTCCAGGCTGCTGGATATGATGCAGGTGGTGCACTTCCACTCGCACCTGGTCGAGCAAGCGGCGGCCTGGCGGTGATTCCAGCAATGCCAAGTGGTTGTGATACGGTCCCCTCGTCCGGGCGCCGACCGGTACCCTTTTGCCTACTTGCGCTCGGGTTCGCGTTCGCGGCCAGGCAGCGCCGGAAAGCGCGTTCGCCCGCTCCGCAAGCTAAAGAGGCGCGAGCGGAGCCGGGGAACTCGCAGATGCCTTGCGCCAAGCCGGCCATTCCGCTATACGCGCCTTCGAAAAATGTCGAACCGAGCGATTTGGAATGTGCGCCGACGCCATGAGTGGTTGACCAAGCCCATCAAGGGCAAGCGTCTGAAGAAGCGAAGCCGAACCCGGATTGGGCTTCAGGCAGCTATCGACCGCAAATTAGCACCGGTCGCTCCACCAGCAGAGGCCTGATCAGCGCTTCGTGCCGGACATAGCAAGCCCAGATCATGTCTTGGGCTTGCTTGCACGTTTGTCAGCGACAGTTTGAGCCAATTCGGCGCGTCGCGCGCGGCGGAGTCCGTTGCGTACGGATGGGTCATTGGCGTGAAGGCGCGAGGCAAGCGGCAACGCATGGCATGCTGAGGGGAACAACGGGAGCCTCGGTGCAAATCAGGGCGCCGGCGGGATGCGGGGATGCGTGCCCAATCGGCACCTGAATCGAAACCTCGTAATCTACGACGTTTTCTCTCAGCGTTTTTCCGATTCTCGTATTAGCCTCTCCCCCTGGGCACGCTTGTCATGATGCTGCTGGAGTTACTCTCTTCGTTGCTTCCCCTAAAGGCGGTCGCTTTTGCCGATTTCTTTTGGGATCATCCCATCTTCGAGCAAAACAAGTGGGAGCGATACGTTCGCTTCGTGCGCTTGGCGCTTGCTCTGGGGGGCGCAGTCTTCCTGATCTACGAAGCGCGTGCTCGCAAGCTGCTAGAGCCAGTGCGTCAACGGACATTGAAGCGAATCGGATACGCCGCGACGCTAATCGCGTTTTTTGCCTATTTCGATTTCTTCAATCCACACACGCGCTACTCCGAGTACTACCACCGTCACGAGTTCTACCACTACTATCTCGGGTCCAAGTTCAGCAGCGAAGTTGGTTACGTCCGTCTATACGAATGTACGCTGATCGCGGAGTGGGAGAACGCTGAAGGCAACGAGGCGCTACGCAAAGAGATCCGTCAGCGAGAACTGCGTGACCTTCGCGTCAACCTGATCAAACCGGTCACGGATTCTTACGTCTTCTCGAACCCTGGCGAATGCAAGGATCGGTTTACGCCAGAACGCTGGGCTGCCTTCAAGAAAGACATTCAGTGGTTCTACGAGTCAGCTAAGGGATCGTACTGGGAGAACATGCAGAAGGATCACGGGTACAATCCTCCACCCGTCTGGTCCATGACCGGCAAGTTCTTCGCTAGTTTCGCGCCAGCCGGAGACGGGTTTTTTAAGCTTCTCGCCTCTTTGGATGTCCTGCTGCAACTCGGTTGTGTCTTGATGCTCAACTGGGCTTTTGGTTGGCGCGTCATGATGGTGGCTACCATCTTTTGGGGCGTGAACGGAGCCGCCAATTTCTATTGGACGGGTGGCGCGTTTCTACGACAAGACTGGATATTCTTCTTTATTGCTGCGCTCAGCTTGGCACGGAAGCGCTATTTTGCGTTGGCGGGTGCTTCGCTGGTCTGGTCGTCACTCCTGCGAGTGTTTCCGATGGTCGCCTTCCTGGGCTGGTTCATCATCATTGGGATTGATGTGTTCCGCCGAATTCAGAAGCGGCTCGCCGGCGAGGCCCTGCCCGGGCGAGGCATTGGCCGCTGGCTTCATCCAGATCATCAGCGCCTCATTGCGGGCTGCATAGTCGCAGGGGGATTGCTCGTTCCGGCAAGCGTGATCGTCCTCGGGCCCGATTCCTACGTGGAATTTGCCAAGCACACGCTGCATACCCACAACACGACGCCGCTCACCAACCACATGGGGCTAAAGAGCATCATCGCCCACGACTGGGACAGTCGAATGCGTTTTGGTCGCAACGACGCATTGGACGATCCTTTCCAAGGTTGGAAGCAGGGACGAATCGACCGCAACGACAATCGTGCGCTCTTTCGCAATACCATCGTTCTCGGTTTCGTTCTGTGGACGTTCTGGGCACTGCGTAGGACCAAACTGCTGTGGGTCGGCATGGCGCTTAGCGCGCCGCTCATCATGTGTGTGTCCGAACTCACCTGCTACTATTACTCCTTCTTCCTGGCCCCGGCCGTGCTGATACGGTTGCGTCCAACTCTTGGACCGCCGTATCTAGCGACGAGCGCCGCCAGCTTCATCGTCCTGTTCACGTATTATTGGGTGGACGACAAGTTCGTCGCAATGAGTTACGTGTTCCTTCTATTCACAGCGATGATGCTGTGGGCTTACTCGCGCCCATTCAGCCTGGAACGACTCAAGGCCTGGATAGCGAACCGTCCAGAGCCGAAACCAAAGCGCGCGCCCGGAGCACCGCCTACAGAGTTGTCGCTGACGCCCTAAGTAGCGCGATTCTACCGGAAACGGATAGTCCTTCGCGCGCGGCTTATCGCGTGACTGGGTTTCTTTCTCTGGGCATTCAACGCGCCCGCGCGGGTGCTGGCTGAGGCGAGCACCCGCAGCAGCCTTGTTTGCGAAGCTTCACGTCGTGCTGTTCCACAGTACAGGGGCGAGCAAACCCAAGTTCGATTCGCGAATTTTA
>JBLNFG010000090.1:0-2935 GCA_050263495.1 Myxococcales bacterium
TGAGGACCGAGACGGCCGTGGTGATGGAGAGTTTGGTCTTCACGCAGCCACCGAAGTTCTGACACGCCCTGGCAGTCAGATCATGGGTGGCCGCGCGGTCGGAGTCTATGGATTTGAACTGAGCAACTGCGCCAACTCCTCTCGGTTGACAGTCTCGCGCTCAATCAGGGCAGCTACGAGCCGATCGAATTCAGCCCGGTGTTGTAGAATCTGTGCCCTAGCCTTTTCGACTGATTCCGAGAGGATCCGCTTCGCTTCCCGTTCGATGTCGTAGATGGTGGCGTCGCTCGTGCCAGCGTCGGTGCCCAGCGTGTGGCCTAGGAATGGGTGTTCGGTGCGGTGCTCGTGATACATGGGACCAACCGCGTCGCTCATCCCATAATGAGCAACCATGTTGAAGGCCAGTTCCGTCGCGCGCTTCAGGTCGTTAGCCGCTCCGCTGGACACAGTGCCAAAAGCAATCCGCTCCGCGGCGTGACCGCCCATCAAGACCTGAAGCTCCGCTTCGATTTGGGGCTGCGTCATGATGTGACGCTCTGCTGCGGGCGTCTGCTGCGTCACGCCCAAGGCCATACCGCGGGGAATGATCGTGACACGCTCTGGTGGCTCAGAGCCATCGGTGAAATGAGCGACGATGGCGTGACCCGCCTCATGCACAGCGACGCGGTCCTTTTCCTCTGGTGACAGTTTGGTCTCGCGCGGATCTCCAAGGACGATTTTGTCAAATGCGGCGCGGAAATCGGCCTGTTCGATCACGTCTGCACCGCGACGCGTAGCATGCAAGGCGGCTTCGTTGGCGAGATTCGCTAAGTCCGCGCCGCTGAATCCGGGCGTCATAGCGGCCAATTGGGCGAGATCCACGTCCGCGCCGAGGGGCTTGTCTTTCGTGTGCACGCCGAGAATGCCTTTGCGCGCCGCCAACTCAGGACGGTCGATGACCACCCGTCGATCGAAACGGCCTGGACGCAGTAATGCAGGATCCAACACGTCAGGACGGTTGGTCGCTGCCAAGACGATCACGAGCTCGTTCCGAGCGAATCCGTCCATCTCGGAGAGTAACTGATTGAGCGTCTGCTCGCGTTCGTCGTGGCCGCCGCCAATCCCGGCACCGCGAGCACGGCCCACAGCGTCAATCTCGTCAATGAACACGATCGCGGGAGCGACCTTCTTCGCTTCCTCGAACAACTCACGTACGCGCGACGCACCAACCCCCACAAAAAGCTCGACGAATTCCGAGCCATTGATCGAAAAGAAGGGCACTCGAGCTTCACCAGCAACGGCGCGTGCCAAGAGCGTTTTTCCAGTTCCAGGGGGGCCCACCAAAAGAACCCCCTTCGGGACCCGGCTGCCAAGGCGGCGGTAAGGTTCGGGGTCCTTGAGGAAGTCCACGATCTCCGAAAGGTCTCGCTTTGCCGATTGCTGGCCCGCGACATCCTCGAAACTGACCGCAACCTCGTTCTCCCGCTCGAATTTGCGGCTGCGCCCCTTGAGCACGGCGCCAAAGGGCCCTCCCGATGACATCATCTTCTGAGCACTTCTCTGTAACCACATCCATACGGCGACAATGATGAGTACAGGCGCCAGAGAGATGATGAGTTCCAAGAGAAATGGCCTCTCCTCGCTCCGCACTTGGAGAGGGACCTTCTTCTTGCGAATGTCGTCGATCAGAGTGCCATCCTGAAACGCCGGCACTAGCGTGCGGAAGTGATCAACTCGTGCTCCGCCCACCTGCTGTGGTTGGACGAGCTGCCCAGTTAATCGCTGCCCCTGGAGCACAAGCTCTTTGAGTTTTCCCTCGTCGAGCAACTCATAAAAGGCCGTGTACCCAATGTCGACCGCCGACTGACGTTCGGAGCTCGCGCGCTCCACCAAGAAATAGGCCGCAACCATCACCGCTAGAACGAGCCACCCCCGCCACGAGGGCTTAGGTGCGAACGGAGACCCTGTTGGCAAGGGCCGAAAACTGGGACCGGCCGGCGGGGACGAAGGTTTTTCCATTGGATTGCGAGCGTAAGGTCGTTTCGGGCTTTGTCTACCGATTACTTGCTTCGCACGTCAGCAGACGCACCGGTTCGCTCTGGCAGGACGAAAGCCGCTACTTGCGGTTTCTCGCTAGCGCACGATAAACCAGGTAAGGCTCTTTCCTCTGAGTATCAAGCCAGGCAATGCCCAAATCCGGACAGTATCTGATTGATTCGACTCCCTTCCGCATTGGGGTGAACTATTGGCCCCAGCGTTCTGGACCAGACTTCCTCCAAAGCTTCGATATCGATGAGGTCCACGAAGACTTTTCCATGCTTTCCGAGCTCGGAGTCAACTTCGCTCGTGTGTCACTGAATTGGCAGTACTTCCTGGCGGACCCAGATCACCTTCGCTGCTCGGCGCTGGCACATTTGTTGGAGCTCTGTGATGCGGCGGCGTCCGAAGGGGTGAAACTAGAGCTCCTGTTGTTCTCGGTACCGCTCGGAGTTAGCAACGCATTCCCTCGTTGGCTATGCGATGGTCTTGAGCAGACGAACACCACTGGAGAAGCCTGTCCGAATGGCGTCGTGCAAGCGCTGTCGAATCCAGTAGCCCAGCGTGCAGCAGCCAAACTGGTGCGCGGAGTTGCGCGATCAGTCGGAAGTCATCAAGCGATATGGGCGTATAATCTAGGCGATTGCCCGTTTGGAGTTGTGCCGCCTTCCCACCAAGCCGTTGCAAGGACGTGGTTGGACAAGTTAAGCGCCGAGCTCCGCGCGGAGGATAACCGGCATCCGGTCACCTGCAGTCTAACGGGCTCAGCCCTGCTTTCGAGCAATGCCATACGGATAGACCAAGTGTCGTCTGCTTTTGACCATTCCACGATCGACTATCAAGGCATCGCTAGCGATATCCACGCTCCAGAGTCCGAGCGGGTTGCTGCGTTTAGTTGCGCTCTGACCGTCGCGCTAGC
>JBLNFG010000091.1:0-5259 GCA_050263495.1 Myxococcales bacterium
CCCGGCGACCGCTTTCAATCAACGAGTGGCTCTATTGGATTACGTACCAGATCACACTGGACGACGTGGATGTGGCGCTCTGCCGTGACTACCCGAAGGATGAGAATTGCTTCGCGGCGGCTCCGATCGAACCATGCTTTCCCATCGACACGCTCTCCTTCCGCATCCCGGCGGAGTGGCGCCTTCAACAGATCCTCGGCCGTGATCCGCTGCTCGCCCTAGGCGATTGCCCACCTTGAAAAGCGATTGGATGATGAACAGTACACTGGCATCAGCTGAAACGAACGACGTCAGGGACACTCAACGGGTGACTCTCACCGACGGCAGAACGCTTGCCTACGCTGAGTATGGCGACCCCAATGGTCACCCCGTCTTTTTGTTCCATGGAATCCCTAGTTCACGGCTCATGCACCCCGACGCGGACGTCTCAAGACGGTTGGGTGTTCGCCTCATTGCCTCGGATCGACCGGGATTTGGCCGTTCCGATCCGAAGCCGGGGCGCACGCTGCTCGACTGGGCTGATGACGTCGAAGCACTTGCAGACCGTCTTGGCTTGGGACAATTCACCATCGTGGGTCCTTCTGGCGGCGGTCCGTTCGTAGTCGCCTGCGCAGCTCGATTGGCCTCTCGCATCAAGCGGGCAGCGATTGTCGGCGGCTCGGGACCAGTTGATGCGCCGGGCGTCTTGACTGGAGCGACCTTTGAGCGGCGTGCGGGGTACTGGCTCGCTCGAAACGCCCCGAGTCTGCTGCGCTGGGCTATCCGAATGCGACCGAACCCGAACAAAAATCCAGACAAGTTCTTCGAAAGTTACACTCGACACAACCCAGCCTGCGATCAGGAGCTGTTCCGTAAACCAGAGATCCGCTCGATGTTCCTGGCAAGCTATCGTGAGGCAACGCGTCAGGGATTGGATGCCTTCGTGCACGAAGTACAACTCGTCGCTAGAGCCTGGGGATTCTCCCTTCAAGACATCGATGTTCCGATGACCATCTGGCATGGGACTGCCGACAACATGACGCCGATTGGTATGGGAAAGGCTCTCGCACAGGCAATACCAAGGGCAGAGTTGCGCGAAATCCCCAAGGAAGGACACCTCATCTTCTTGTCGCATTGGCGTGAGATCGTCGAAGACTTGCTGCGGTGAAGGCGGTCTTCAGGTGGATGCGCGACTTGCCGATACTATGGTGCGCACGGTCCGGATCGAGGGGCTACCAAAGTGGCGGTGCTGTCTCTTAGGGGCCCACTTTGCGCCAGTCGGCGACGTCCCCGCTTCAGTTTCCAATCAAGAGGATGTAGGCGCGTCCGAACCCGTAATCCTCGATCGCTGCGCCCACGTGGGTGGCCTTGAGCGCCTTTTCACCAGGCTCCAGCTCGTCATCGAGCCACATCAGCATGGCAGCGAGCCGCTTTTCCACACGAGCGTTATCGGGGCCCTTGTGTCGCTTCAGCCAGTAGCCACGCGCAACTAGGCTCGTGCGTTTTGCCGCTCGGACCTAGCGAGCGCTTCGTCAACGCTCCCAGCCCCGCTACTCTTCTAGACCCAGGGCCCCATAGGCTGTCGCTGGCACCGTGCGCTTCACGCAGGTCGACAGTGACGATGGCTGTTGAGCAAAGGAGGATAGCGAGCCATTTCCGGAACCTGCACGAGATCCGGCGCAACATACGCTCGCTACACGCGTTCCAAGTCGTTTCCATGGTCCGGAGCAGCCCGTCGGCGTCGACGAACCAGCTGCCAACTTGGATAATGCAACATGCCACGTTCGACGAAAGGTAGAGCCACTGGCGCGATAGTTCTCGCTCCCCGTACCAATCGAGACTCGGCGTCAGCGTGTGCACGAGCGGTCCGGTGCCATATTCCAAGGTCCGCAATCCGTGTCGGCGCACCATCGAAGGGCGAGCGGTCCAAGTTCATTGAAACGAATGCCCCAGCGTCGAGCAAAGTGTGGGGAAGCTTCGGCCGCTGAGGCATCCATTCATCGCACGCAATGCTGGATCATCGTCGGCAGTCGAAGCTGCTTATGGACTGGCACGAACTAGTAGCATGGTTCGAGCTCACACGAATCTCTCTCCAGCTCGGTTGCTCGCTTTCCGATGAGCTCGTCCTTGTTCCAGCTAAACGCCTCGCAGCACGCTTGACCGAAATGCCGTGGAACGCTTCGTCAGCTGGTGGCCCCTCGCTCAGGTGACATCGTGCTTTCTATGCAATCCTGTTTCGTCCACTGACGTCGGAATTTCCGAATCGGTGAGCTTCGTCGAGATGTCGTTACAATAAGTGCTCCCTCGAGACAATAGCAGTATGTGAAAGCAACGATTCTTACGATCGGTCCTCGCCTGTCTCCGGCGGTCATGCTGCTGCTTTGGGCATGCGGTTCGACAGATAGCCGGACAACTGAATCGGACGGGAACGGCAAGGCGGGCGACTCGGGTGTTGGTGGAGCGCGAGCCAACGGGACTTCGCGCATATCCACGCTCCCAGGTTCCGGCGGCGTGACTTCGAGCATATCCAATCGAACAAGCTTTAAGGACGCGACGAATGAACTGAGTGCCTCAGGGGGCACGCTGGGCAGTGCGCCATCGAGCGGCACTTCCGGTCGTTTCGGTGCAACCTCCGCTGGGCAGAACGCTGGCGGTGCTTCGGAGCGTGGCGGCGTCAACAGCGGCGGCGCCACTCTGCTTGGTGGAGGAGGATCCAGCGGACAGGCCGGTGGCCAAGGAGGAGCTGAGTTGGTTTGCCCGACTCCAAATCCATCGTCGGGCAGCACCTACACGAGCGACTCGTCTGGCGTAACCTTCACGCTCGACCCCGGGCGGATGAGACTCCAGATCTGCAATCAAGACACGATTCGGGTTCAGTATACCTCTGCCTTGTCCATTCCGACCAAGAGCTCTCTATCTATTGTCGATGGCTGTGGCGCGACGAGGTTCTGCCTGAGTGACGCCGCCGGTACCGTGACGATCACGACCGCGCGGCTCAAGGCAAAGGTTAAGACGAACACCGGCCTCGTGAGCTTTACCGATCTAGCCGACAAAGTGCTCGTGGCTGAGCAGAGCAAATCCACCACGGCTGCGACGGTCGAGGGCACGAGCAGCTACAAAGTCGCGACGGCCTTCGTCTCGCCTGCGGACGAGGCCCTGTACGGTCTTGGCCAGCACCAGGACAGCAACATGAACTTGAAAGGGAAGTCCCTGCGTCTGATCAACGCGAACACCCAGATCAACACGCCTGTTTTGGTCTCGAATCGGGGCTACGGCATCTTCTGGGACAACTACTCCAGCTCCAACTACGCCAGCACGACCAGCAGTTATAGCTACAGCTCCGAAGCGGGTGAGGGCGTCGACTACTACTTCTTCTACGGTCCGAGTTTCGACCAGGTCATCGCTGCTTATCGCAAGGCAACGGGTGGGACTCCCCTGTTCCCCAAGTGGGCGTACGGGCTCTTCCATTCCAAGGACAAGTACACGAGGCAGTCGGAAGTCATCGCTGTTAAAGACGGGTACCGGAATGCGAAGATCCCTTTGGATTGCGTGGTGCAGGACTGGGACTACTGGACACCCAACTCTTGGGGTTCTCATCTCATGGATACGAGTCGCTATCCCAATCCCGTCGCGCTGATGGAGAACCTCCACTCGGCCAACGTCCACGGAATGATATCGATATGGCCAGTGTATCAGTCGATGGCCAATCCGCCCAACACGACGGATCAAGACAACTACAATGCGCTTAAGGCGATCAACGGTCTGCTTGCCGGCGGCACCAGCGCCTATCGGTTCTACGATCCCTTTAGTGCAGAGGCGAGGAAGCTCGTGTACCAACAGATGTACGATCGCTTGCTCGGTAAGTACGGTTGGGATGGGGTGTGGGCCGATAACACCGAGCCCCAGGACTACCCAGCGGGCAGCGTCAACATGCGCACCGCCACGACTGCGCTAGGAAAGGGCGCGCTCGTCATCAACGCTTATCCCCTGCAACACGCCAAAGCACTCTACGAGGGATGGCGCTCGGTCGGGCCGAGCGGTAAACGTGTCTACGTTCTGACCCGCAGCGCATTCTCCGGTCAGCAGCGGTACGCAAACACGACCTGGTCGGGCGACATCGACTCCAATTTTCCGACCTTCGCCAGACAAATCCCGGCAGGCCTCAACTACGCTGCAGCCGGGATGCCATACTGGACCACGGATATCGGTGGGTACTGGGGACATAGCGTGGATTGGTCCACGGCAGCCAACAATGAGTTGTTCACGCGATGGTTCCAATATGGAACCTTCAACCCAATCTTCCGCGTGCATGGAGGTGGCTCACGAGAACTGTACGGAAATCAATGGACTGCCGCGACCAAGGCCAATCTGCTGAAGTTCGACCAGTTGCGTTACCGCCTGATGCCCTACCTCTACTCCTTGGCTTGGAAGGTGACGAGCGAGGGATACACCATCATGCGACCGTTGGTGTTCGACTACCCGAGCGATCCCGGTGTCTTCGATATCAAGGATCAGTTCCTATTCGGGCCTTCCATCCTCGTCAATCCAGTAACCACTGCAGGAGCCACGTCGCGCTCGGTTTATCTTCCCGATGGTACTTGGTACGACTTCTGGACTGGCTCGACGAGAACGGGCGGCAATCGAAGCAGCATGGACGCGCCGTTGAGCCATATCCCGATCTGGGTGAAGGCTGGATCCATTGTCCCTATGGGTCCGATGATTCAGTATGCAACCGAGAGTATCGATCCGCTTGAGATCCGGATCTACAAGGGTCAAAACGCAGCCTTTACCTTGTACGAGGATGCGGGCGACACCTACGACTACGAAACCGGGCAGTACTCGCAGATTGCGTTCTCGTGGAATGAGGCAAGCCAGGAACTGAAGATTGGTGCAAGATCTGGCACCTACCGGGGAATGCCAGCCAACCGGACCTTCAATATCGTTTGGGTGTCTACCAACCATGGCAGCGGTGTCGACGTTACGGCTACCGCGGACCAAGTCATCAAGTACGACGGCTCCTCACTGGTAGTCAGCGCAAATTAACATGGCAGAGCCAGCTGCGAACTGCACAGGTCCACGCAGTGAACGAGTGCAGTGACTTCAACGGTGACCAGCGGAGCTGTGCAGCCGGCACACGCACCAGTAAACCAAACAGGCTTCCGGGTATCAGGTTTTAGCTAAGCCATTAGTCCCGTGGGGCTGCCGAAATGACAATCTCAGAGACTGGCGACAAGTGAACTTGTAAGAAGAAAAATGCACTCACGCTAGCTCCCCAACGCG
>JBLNFG010000092.1:0-3940 GCA_050263495.1 Myxococcales bacterium
AACCACGACCATCGCTCGTACCGCTCCTTCGGCCTCGGGGGGTACCGTGAGCACGAGTACCCAATCCCCCACGACCGTGCCGAGCGGAACGAAGTACGCGGTCATTATCAAGGCAGCGGGTTACGTCACAACCCCAGGTGTGGACACGCTAACCGGGGCCACGAGCAAGCCTTACAACACTCACGTGTTCGCTGATGCGCTCGCCCAGCACCTGCGCGACCTCAACGTGACCACGAACGTCGTCGCCTGGGTCAATTGCACGGATCTGTCGTGCATCCATGTGCCAGGCTCGAACGCCACCGCGGCGATCGTCGTCTTTGCTGGACCCATGTACAACGGCAATCTGCCGGACGAACTCCAGGCACTCGTACCGAAGCTCGGCAGTGCTTCGCCGCGTCCGAAGGTAACGTCCGCGTTAGCGTCGTGCAATGAGTGTACGAGCTTCACCGATTTCATTCCGCTGCTCAAAGAGGCAGGGCTGACCACGGTTCCCAGCGTGTACTTCAACGGTGAGAAGAAGGGCGGAGTCACGGATGCGAGCATGCATGCGAGCCTGTCTTCCTTCGCACAAGCGCTGGTCCAGGGCAGTTAGCGTTCCGAGCCTTTGTCCATGCGCGTCTGCCACTGCCACGGTCGGTGGCCGCGAATCCTAATTGCGGCGCTGACTATTGTTTCCTCTGCCCACTCTCAGTCACAGCTTAGCGAGCCCGTACGTGCCTCCAATGCCGGAACCTACCTGGCGTTGGAGCGAATGAGCGGCTCAGAGTCGTGCCCGGATGCGGACACCGTATTCCGTTCCATGGCGCTCCTGTTTCCGGAGCGTTCAATCCAGCGTATCCAGCGTGTCTATGATCTTCGGCACGCGGACACGAACGTTCACGTGACGGTACGCCCGCTCGCGAACGGTTACGAGGCTCACATCAAACTGCTCGGTCCGCGCTCGGGTGAACGGCTCATCACGGAACCGGATGCTAACTGCCGAGGATTGGCTGATGCACTAGCCGTTGCTCTCACGATGCTGGTCGATCCACCAGGTGAGCCCCCTCGTGGAACTGCCGGCGTGTCCGCCGAACCATCGACGGCAGGCACTCCGCCTCAGCCGGAAGAACAAGCGACGTCTCCCGGAACGAAGCCGACAACCACTACCCCCGCGCCCGTGCTGCGGAAACCAACGTCGACATCAACGCGTCCCAAGAAGGTCCGCCGAAGCGCTCCTGTGGTCGCGCCGGCAATGCGAACCCAGACCGTGGCCGCGCCGCACCAACCAAAAACAAACCATCGCGCAGCATCCGTGGCTGTCGACGCGGCAACGTCCAGCTCGGCAACGTGGTCAAGCCACGCGCGACTGGGAGCACTGATGGGCTACCGCTTGCTGAGTGAACCTGAGCTCGGCATGATCGTCGGAGCTGATCTCTTCCACAGCCCTGGCCTCGGCTTGGAGCTGGGCGCACTCGGGACATGGGTTCAGCCGGCAGAGAATCGCGGCGGGTCCATTCGCCAGAGACGCTTTGGAGCGTTGCTTGGTGCCTGCTATGCAGGAGCCGCTTGGACACACTCCGAGTACCAGCTCTGCATCGAATTCGGGATCGGTGCCTTGAGCACGAAAACCGAAAGCTTCGCGATCATCTACGAGCCAGAACGACTCGACGCGTGGCTAACCGCGGGGCCCAAATTGGGTTACCTGCATAAGCTAAGCCGCGGACTGGATGCCTTCGTGTCAGTTGCCGCCCTTGCCAACCTCACCCGCGATCGATACCTGGTCCAGACCAGCGGCCCACTGACCCAATCGCAAGCGTTCGGGATAATGTCGGAAATTGGGATTCGACTAAGCGGCCCAAGCTATCCCTAAGCTTCCGAGTTTTCCGTGCGGGCAGTGATCGCGTGCATCCACCTGTCCCCACTCAAGGATGAACCTTGACCTTCGAGGAGATCTATCAGAACCACTTTGAGTTCGTATGGCGAACCTTGCAGCGCATGGGCGTGTGCGATCGCGACGCACCGGATGCATGTCAAAAGGTGTTCCTGATCGCGTTTCGTCGACTCGCCGATTTCGAAGGCCGCTCCACGTTGAGAACCTGGCTTTGTGGCATCGCGCTACGCGTTGCTTCCGATTATCGACGTAGTGCCGTGCAGCGTCGCGAGGTTCTGCTCGACGCAGATACGACGTTTAACCCGTCCGATCCGTTAGCCATGGCAGAACTTGAACGACGCGAGCAATTGCATGAACTCGACGCGGTGCTCGCTCAATTGCCGGACGAGCAGCGTGCCGTGTTGGTCCTGTTCGAACTCGAGGAGATGTCCGGGGAGGATATCGCGCGAACCTTAGCTATCCCGGAGGGAACGGTGCGCTCGCGCCTGCGGCTTGCGCGTCAAGCATTCTCGAGGATCGCCGATACTCGCCGTCAGGGCTTTCCCCAAGCGGCCGGAGGTACCCATGACTGAACTGCGTCGCTGGGTCGATGAGTTGCCCGTAGAATCGCCGGCTCGGGAACTCTTGCTGGCCGGCAAGGAAGCGCGAGTTCCTGAAGGGAGCAGGAATCGCGGGTGGCAGGCTCTTGCCTTGACCTTGGGCGCCGCTTCGACGACGGCTGCAGTCACTGCACCTGCTGCAGGGGCGGTCGCCGGTGCCACGCAGACGGCCGTCGCGGCGAAAACAACGGCTGCGCTCACGTTTGCCGAGGCAGCAGTGGGAACGGCGCAGACCACTGTGGCGGCAAAGGGTGCGTTGGGGGGCGCCAGTTTCTTGATCGGGTTGAAGTCCATTGCCGTCGGCTTTGGCGTGGGTCTCGGAGTATTGGGCGCAACCGAGGTCGTGCAGCGCGTGGTGGATCGGACTCCTTCCAATTCCGTTGCCGTGCAGACTTCATCGAACGCGTCTAATCGCCTGCAAAAGCGGTCACCCGGGGCGGCAGCGCGCCCGTCACCAACGGCCGTGTCTAGCGGGGCCGAAGCGGTCGAGCCACAAGCCGTCCCGCGCGATCACGTGCTACCCGAGAGTTCACTGCCTCCCCCGCTCTCGACTGCGTCGATTGAGGTAGGCAAACCACAGCCCATAAACGCGAACACGTCGCCGGAGCTCGTTCTATCTGGCTCCACTGCCATCTCGAACCCGAGAGTTGCAACCGAGCGACAACTTATGCCGCTTGCGTCGCGGAACGGTGACACGGAGACGAATGCAGTGGTTGCAGAGGCTGTAGCCGAGCAGCAATCCGTGCCGGTTGCGCCGCGCAAGGACGGAGAGCCCGGCACAGCGACGTCCAAAGCGTCCTCGGTCGCCGAGCGAGCGACGACCCCCAGTCTGGCGAAACAAGCGCGTGAATTGGCTCAGATCCAGCGACTGATCGATGCGGGCGACACCACCGAGGCAATTCGTCGACTCGAAGCAAGTCTCGATTCGCACGCCGATTCAGGTTTGTCAGAAGAACGTGATGCTCTTCACATCCGAGCCCTGATCAAAGCACAGCGGACTACCCAGGCCGCGATCTTGGCTAAGCGTTTCATTCAACGCTACCCGAATAGCCCTCACGCCGAACGAATGCGTCACTTTCTGCAACCTGAGTGATCGCTTGGTCCGCGATGTTCCACTCACCATCATCGGGCAAACATTCTCGCGACCCGATAGGGACCTGTTCTCTTCCCATCCTGTTAGATCGGCCACGCGGGCATTCTCCCCGCAGTAACAACTCTTCCACTTAGTACCGAAAGCAAGTCGCAGGCACCCAACCCGCGGCTTTGGAGGCTCCGTTATCATGAGAAACTCAACTTCGAATTCCTTTGCTGTTCTTGCTTTTGTTTTGGGCGTCGCGGGCTGCGCGCCCGAAGATCACCTCGTGGCCTCACACCAAACCAGCGCTGGTGCGACGGGTACCGATCCGGGCGTGGGCGGCACAGCGGCGGGAGGCACGACTGCAGTGCCGTCGTTCGGAGGGGTTGCCGCTGG
>JBLNFG010000093.1:0-9756 GCA_050263495.1 Myxococcales bacterium
GGCTCGAAAGGTTACGCACCACGAAGCCTGCCGTCAAAAACGCCAGCAGTGGGTCGAATTCGACGTAGCGCAAACCATCCGTTACCACGAAGCCCAAGATCAAAAGCACCAGCAGCAGGAGCCGCCCAACCACCCGAACGTAGGCGATGAGAATCAGTCCAAGGCATGTCCCGAGCGCGATACTGCCAACGACTTCGTGGGCGAGAATGCGCAGGCGAACCGACGCGACAACGTCTCCCTCGATAAGGTAAGGGCGCACGGCCACCAGCAAGAAGGCGAACGCCACCACCACCAACACGTCAGAACTCATGACGAAAGCCAACGTCCAGCGCGCCAACAGCCCTCGCGCATGGGTTTGCGCGAGCACGGCCATGGTTGCTGAAGGGCTGCGGCTAGTCGCGAGCAAGCCCCAAATTCCTGCCGTTGCCAAGCGCGCTTCCGACGTCAGATGCGCAGCAAATGGCATATAGGACGTGAGCAAGAGAAAGGTGACGAACGATGTCAGCGCAACGACGACGGTTTGGACCAAGTGCGACCAAAACAGGCTCTTGAGCATTTGCGTCAGCGCTCTGCCCTCGAGCTCCAGTCCGCCCGCGAGTGCAATCAGGGATATCGCCAAGGTGTTGACGGGCAGCAGGCGCTCTACGGTATCTTGATCGACAATGCCGAATGCATGAGGACCGCCCGCCACGCCCACGGCGATGTACGCCGTAAGGTGCGGCAGCCGCATGGGTTCGAGCAAGGTCGCAAGCACGGTGCCGGCGAGCAGCAGATACCCGATTCCGAAAATCACGTTCCAACGCTCGTTACCGAGTGGCTCAGCACGAGTAATCGCGACGGCCAACGACGTGCAGACGATCAACGCAAATACCTCGGCAAATCGCCGCCAAAGCCGCGTCATAGCCACCCCGTTGTGTCTACGGAGCGCTTGCGCGGCGGCGTGGCATCCGGATCAGTAGTGCCTTCGCTTTGGCCGAGCTCACTGAAACTCGAGAGAATTCGACGCAGGCCGACCGCGCCGTAGAGCTCGCCGAAGAGGGATGCACCAATCGCGCACGCCAAGACGGCTTGCCCGAGCGGAAGTGGGCTGGAGAGTGCGTACTCGAGCGCCACCAGGCAGGCGATTTCCCCCGATGAAGCCAGTGCCAAGCCAAGTGATATCGAGGGCAGCCGAGACGGCACGATCGCACTTCGAAATGCCGCGGCCAACACCAACTTGACGAGAAAGCGTGCGACCACTACCGCCGCAACCAGCCAACCCAGCTGGCCTACGTTGGATAGATTCAAGGAGCCACTCGCCGCGATCAACAAGGGCAGCAGCACGGTACCCTCGGTCGGAAGCGTCATCTTGCGCAGCTCAGAACCGAAGCGAGGGTCGCGCCCGAGTAGCCAACCCAGCACGAAGCCCGCTGCGATCACGCTCGACCCGGCACGCAACGAAAGCCCGGAGGAGAGCAGGTGCACGCCGAACAAGATCCCCCAAGTCTCCGCAACCCGCGTTTCGAATCGGAGCAACCACAGCGCAACCAGCCCCAACGATAGGCCTGTGACTAAGGGCAATGCGGCCCGCCACAAGAGCTCGGCAGGATCCCTGGCTTCGGTCACCACCAGAACGCTCAACGGGGCCGCGCCACATAACGCCACGATCTCGCCTCCACTCATCGTAGCGTCGATGCTGTCCGTAACGAAACCTCGCGCATGGTGGCGCTCCCGAGCCCAATCTACCAGTTGCCGTGCCGAACCGGAGAGAGCGCAACCGATCCAGCAGGCCGTAGCAAGGCGCAACCGCGGCGCAATCGCTTCTAGCCTTCCCAAGAGATCGTAAGCAACGCCAGCCAGCACGGATGCAGTGATTACGGCAACCAAGACGCCAAGCAGCATGGCGCGTCGCGGCGCTCGCACCTGCTCGTCCAAACCCGGACGCAAACATACGCCGCAGCGCATTCCAATCGTTAGTGCGACCCACCCCAGCCCTCCTGCAAGCAATGGAGCGAATTGCGAGAAGTCTCTCAGCCGCACGACGCCAAGCAGTTGTGGCCCAAACAAGATCCCAATCAGGATCCACTCGCTGCCCGAGGGGAGCCCAAACCCCCGAACCCCACGCCCGCGCGCAACGTGGCTACCAAAGTAAGCGAAGGCAAGCAGGCCAAGCAGCAACCACCCAGCGCTCATGCGAGTGGCCGCCATTCCGCCAAAATCAGGCGTATGTGGTTCTCTTCGAGCAGCCGCGCAACCTGAACCAGCAGCTGTTGCTCCGCAGCGAGGCCGGCTTGCTTGGGGGTGAGTTCCACCGATGCCGTGGATCCTTCGAGCCGCGTCAATACGATGCTCCCGAGATCTGCGAGTTGCTGCTCACCCGAGAGGACCTCCACGAGCCGGGCAAACGGGGTTTCAGCGGTGACGACCAAGCGACGGAAACATGGCGCATGCTTCTTGGCGACTGCAAGTGGGTGCACCAACGTAACTAGATGCGGGATTCTGAGCTCTTGGCCGCTTGGGGTATCGAGCCGCAGTTCGACCAAGTCGACTGAGACCAGTGTCCCGGCATAGCCGCCGATGCGGATTTCGTCGCCCATCTGCAGTCGACTGCCGTACAAGGTGACCAGGCCGACCACGATGTTCGCGAGGAACGGGATCGTGGCGAGGGCGATTGCACCGACCGATAGCATCCCGACCCGCGCGAGGGAGCCGTCGGAATTACCTGTGAGCAGCGGCGCCAGCAGGAGCAGCGAAATGACCACCAGCGCGATCCGAATCAGCAGACTGGTGGGCGCCGCGAGTTCGGGGCGCAGCCACGACAACTCGGTTTCGGATCGCTCCACGCCGGCAAAGAAGAGGCTGACGAAACGCAAAAGGACGACCAGCGCGACGACACCAATCGTGGTGAGCAACAGCACCGGCAGGAGCGCGACGAACCTAGCTGCTAACCCGGACAGCGGCGAGAGGACCAGCGCGGTCAATTGCCCAGTCATTCCGCGCGTTGCTTCGAACATCGACGACGAGAACAGCAACCAGGCAAACACCAAGGTGAGCTGGAGCAGTAGCTTGATGACGCCCAACCCAACGACGAGGCCGCTGCGCAATACGTGAGGGCCAACTACCTCAATCGAACGCAGGCGAATGGCCGGGATCCGGTCCGGATTCATGCGGACGAACTCGCGCAGACGCCGGCTGAGAGCACCAAGCAGCCGTAATGCGTACAGGGCCGCAACGCCCAGCATCACCACGAGTGCGACGTTGAAAGCATTATGCGCGACGATGCTGCGTTGATGCTCTGTCTCGAGTACGTCGCGGACTTTCGCTGCAGCGGATGCGGCGAACATTTCCAGCGAGCCTTCGCCGATCGCCTCGGCGTCGGCGCGCGTTAGCTCGATGATGGGTCGCTGCCCCACGAACAACAGCGCTCGGTCCGAGCGCAATTCCGTGCGAACACCGTCTGGTTTTCCGTCTGCGAGCGCGGCTTCAATCGCGCGCGTCGCGCGCTTAGCACGCTCCTGCGGCACCAGTCCGCCGTCAGCCAGCTTGAGCCGCAGAACGACGGCATCTCGAATCTTGACCTCGGTCGTCTCGAACTCCACGGGAGGCGCAGTGCTGACCGTCGAGGCGGTAGTAGCCGCGGGGCTCGTTGCCGATGCACCTGCGACATTTTCGAGCAACTCACGTGAAGACGCCACCGGAGCTGCGCCTTCGGACCCTGCATCGACGTCGATGGGGCCCGCGTCGATCCCCGCATCGTTGGTTGCCAACCCTGCGTGGCCCTCCGCAGCAGCGGAAGCACTAGAGGTCGGAACGGAGCTCTTGTCGACCGATGCCTTCGCCTTTGCTCCCGTGGTTACCGGCTTTGCGCGACGCACCGGGGCCGGCTGCTTGGGACCAGTCGCCTGTTCGTGCACCGGCGTCGGAGCCGCTTCGCTCGAGTCAGCTTGTGCACTCGCGTACGAGGTAAGGCAAACCAGGAGCAAGCTCGTCTTAGTACCTAGACGGAAGGGTGCGCCACGCTGTTTGAGTTGCGAGCTCACCGCGTGGCGGAGCCAAGGGCTGTGCGCTCCGACGTGTTTGGACAGGTCCGTCATCGCCGACAGCATCCCTCGAAATCGCGACGCGTGGCAAGCCTTGGTATGGCTAAATCACCGGGCGCGGTTCGGGACTTGACCGCACAAATACCGTGGAATCGCTGAGGTGGCTCAAAGTCCGAGGAGCGCAACAGCGGTCAGCGTCCAATCGCGCGCTGAGCGCAGTTCTCGAGTTTCTCACCCAGTCTTGCCAATTCGCTGCGCACGCTGGCTGCCGGCGCACCGAGCGTTGCAGCTAGACAGAACGCGTCTCTCGATTCGCGGTTGCTGTTCATACCGAGTAATGCCCGACCGAGGCCCAACGCCGCCGCCGTCGCAGTTGGTTGCATCTCGAGCACGCCGAGGAATGTCTGTGAGGCATCTTGCCACTGTTCGGCGCGCAGCTGGATTTCGCCGTGAGCCAAGCGTGGGGCAATGCTTAGTGGATGCAAACGCTCGGCACGCGTCAACACCTCGACCGCTGAACGCGGGTTGCGCACTGCTAGTCGAGTACCAAGTTCCACGGCGTAACTCTCGCGGTACGGGTCGAGCGCTGCAGCACGCGTCACCAACTCGAGCGCCCGCTCCTCGTCACCGAGTTTGGCACTCACCGTCGCTAGCCGCGCCGCGGCCGCATCGAAATTCGGGTTATCGCGTAACAAGGCCTCGAGCAGCGTCTTTGCGCGCGGCCAATTCTGGAGCGCGATCTCGCACTCTGCCAAGAGCAATCGAGCTCCGGGCGATTGCGGATCGAGAGCAATTGCTGTGAGTAGCGCGCGACGTGCAGCGCCCGGCTCCCCCTGCGCGAGCAACGCGGCCGCGAGATTGTGATGCAAAATGGCTAGCCGCGGATGCTCCAGGATCAATTCCGAGAAGGTTCGAGCCGCCGTTTTCGCGTCTCCTTCAGCCAAGCGCAAGAGGCCGAGATTGAGCGCTAGTCGGACGCTCCTCGGACGCAGCCGCAGCCCGGTTTCGAGCATCGGGCGCGCCGCAGCGGGGTGGCCCAACGCTCCAAGCTGTGTGCCAGCCTCGAATAGTCGCTCCGGGTCGCGTGGATAACGCTCCGCTAACGATGAGTAATAGGGGAGAATGGTTTTGGTTTGCTCGGCGTACAAACGGATCTTTTCGCCCGCCGGGTGCATGGCGAGTGCTGGCTCCAGCCGTCCGGAAACGATGAATCCCTGCGCGTCGTAAGCCCGTTCGAGATCGGAACGGAAGTTTGCATCGAGCGCCTCGACGTGTTCGAGATAGGGCAGGATCGGCTCGCGCACTGCCAGCAACAAATCCGGCGTCATGGCACGCCCCGAAGAAAGCTCGGTCAGGTATGCCAAGTATGGGCGATCGTCGCTGAGCGTTGGACTGCCGGCGATCCAGGAACGAATTCGGTCTGGCCCCGCGATGAACTGATCGAGCACCTCGATCAACTGTCCCATGCCGTAGCGGTGCAGATCGTCCTGCACCTTGGCCCGGGCCATGCGATCTCCGATCCGGGTTACGTCAAAACGCATGATTTCTGCGTCGTTTTGTCCGACTAACTTGGCGTAGCCTACGTGGCCATAGGTCTCGAATCCAACGCTCGCCCAGAGCGTCATGTGCGGAAAGACGGACGCAAACGTCGCAACGACGGAGATGAATTCGCGCTCGTTCAGCCCGTGCAGTGGCAACCACTGCACGACCATGCCCTTCGGATTCAGTCGACTGCGCAGCAGTTGGAAGAATTCCCGCGTGTACAAGATCCACGAGTCTACGGATTTCGGATGTGTCGAGTCGACGATGGCAAGGTCGTACCGATTCGGGGTCGTGAGGAGGTACTGGCGACCGTCGTTGACGTGCAGGCGCAGCCGCGAATCGTCGAGGACATGGTTGTTCTCTTCGGCAAAGTGCGCCGCACCGTGTCGAACCGCGCCGAGCAGATCGACCACGTCGAGACGTTCGAGCGGGTGCGTCAACGCCGATCCGGCGGCTAAACCGGCGCCTAGGCAGATCATGACCGCCGTCTTCGGCTCGGGGTGTACGAGCGGCCCGAGTTGCCCGAGCAACTTGAAACTCTGATCGTGCACCAGACGGGTAGTCACCTCGTTGACGGCGTTGACGAGGAGCTGCCTTTCGCCGTGAATGCCGTTGCGAATCACTGAAACCGTCGCAGTGCGCGCCTCCTCGTAGTGAAGCAGGCTCTGGTGGCGAGGGCCGACCACCGACAGCAGCATGCGTTGCGGTAAGTCTTTGGGGGCGAGTAGCACGATCGCGATACAAGCGGCGAGCGGAATCGCTCGAACGGCACGTTGCGTCCAAGATCGAACGGAACCCAACAACAGCCAGGCCGCGACGCAAGCGCACGCCAGAGATACGCACGAGATGACCCCTTGAATACCGAGCAGCGAAACCAATCCGAGCGCGGCCGCAGCGGATCCGAGCGTGGCTCCAATTCCATTCGTAAGCCCGATTCTACCCGTGGCGCGAGCCATCGATCCATCGCTCTTGCCTGCGAGAAGCGCGATGCATGCGGGGTAGGCGACGCCGCTCAGAAAGCACGGTAACAGGAGGAGCACGGGCGTGTAGGCGAGCTCTCGAAGCACTTCGACGGACAGGGCTGAAGCCGCTACGAAGTGATCCCCAAGCGCGAAAGGGTCTCTGCCAAAACGGATCAGCAAGGCACTCGCAGCGTAAAAGGAGACGAACAAACTCAGTGCGGTGAACGCCATGGCCCACCCCGCGACGACCCGCGGCCGCAGCCGTGATAACGCACCGTAGCAAACCCCACCCATTGCCAACCCTGACAGCACAAACACCAACAGCGTTGCGAAGGCGTAGGTATCGTGTCCGAACGCGAACGTCAAAATCCTCGCCCAAAACACCTCTGCCGCAAGCAGAGAGAATCCCGAAACGAAGGTCGCCAGCAGTGCCAGCCGTTGCTCGTTGCGTTCCGATCGGAGTGCCTCGCTCGCGACGGCGCGGGTCGTCTGCGGGCGTGAATTGCGCAGCGGCTCGTCGCGAACGACGCTCAGAGGGGTGCCGCGACGCACTAGCCAATCGACAATCAGAGCGGTCCCCGCGGCGGCCCAGCTGAAAGCCGCAGCGCGCCGCGAACAACCGAGGACTCCCCAGTTGGCAACGCCATAGAATCCCGTCAAAGCGGCCGCGAGAGCCGCACCCAAGGTATTGATACCGTAGAGAACTCCAACGAATAAGCGTGGACGAGGTCTCCCGGCGGGCGCGGCCAACAAGAGTGGCAAGGTCGCCCCCATCACCAGGCAGGGTACGGTGATGAGCAACAGGGATGCGGCCAGGCGTAGGCAGAATGCAACACTGGGGTTCTCTGCCCAAGCTCCTGGCACGCTCAGCTGCGTCACCGCTGCAAACGCGTGAGGTATGGCAAGCGCGAACAAGCCGAGCAAAAGCTCGAGGCTCGCGTACGTGAGGAGCGGCTTTGCCGTACGCCGCGTCAGCTTCGCGCCCAAGTGTGCTCCCCCCGCGATGCCAAGCATGAATCCGGAAAGGACCATCGCTGTGGCATCGGAGGAGTTGCCTAAAGGAACCACCAACGCCTTGGACCAAACGACCTCGAGCGTTAGAGCCGCAGCGCCGGAACACAGCGATGCGATAGCCAAGGGTAGCAACAGCCAGTCTGACGGAATCAAGACCGGTTCGGCGTAGCGCAAGCGCCCTCCTGCAGCCAACAACAGCCCACGGTATCTGCGGCAGGATGCGACGCTCGCAAGCCCGATCCGCGCTCATTTCAAGGGGCGGCTTGGTCCAACCCCTGAGCCTGCGAGTCTCGTCGAATCGGCGCGACGCCCCCTGGGCGCGGCTCTTTCGTTGCTTGCGCTCGCGCGCGTCCACTCGCCAAACGACTCGCATGGCGCGCTCACCGCGCATCGCTTTCTTCCGCTTTGCTCGTCGCTTGTTCCCGGTCCGCTTGCGTCGTGGTTGCCGGATCCGTTGTGTGAATCGAGTTGGTTCGATGTGCGGGAACGGCCGGTGCTTGGACGTTCGATCTTCTATGTACGCGCCGCTAGTGTTTTTTTGACTTCGGGCTCGATCGGACCGCTCGGGTTCGGTGCATGTTTGGTGAGAACTCGTTTCCGCGAGCAAACGACCGAAGCGCGCGAAACTCATTGCGGTTATCCCCCAGGCGCGATGGGCAGTTGACCTTGACCCGCAAACGATCGGATGCTTCAAAGCTGTGGAAATGCCCAGACTATTCTCGCTGGCAGGCATCGCTGTCGCAATTTCTCAGATCGGCTGCGCAAAGATCCTCGACATCGAGGAAAAGCATCTGGCTGCGGCTGAAACGACAGCAGTTTGCCCGCTGATTGCTGATTCATCGTCCGCGATCCGGATCATGAACGCCGTTCCCGGCTCGGCCGTGTTGGACATTTGTCACAAACCAGTGGGTTCGAAGGCCTATGGCAAACCGTGGTTCAAGGCTCACACGAAACTCTGTGGAGAGGGTGTGGCATTCAGCCAATTCACGCGCGACCTCGCGATTGAGGAAGGCACCTACGACTTCAAGTTGGTCGCCGCTGGCTCCGCCTGTGATGCGCCCGGGCTCGAGGTGCCTTCGATTGCGCTGGGTGGTGGGCAGTCCGTCACGCTCATGGCTTATGGCTCAGAGGTTGGCTCAGCTCGGATCTCGGTGCTGCCGAACCGGGTCGAACCCAGCACTGCGCAACCGGTTCGTTTCGTGCACGCGCTCAACAACGCGGGCCTTTTGACGGCGGGTATGGTGCCGAGTCTCACCGCTACGAGCATTGGCACGCCACTGTTCGTCGACGTCGAGTTTGGAAAAGCCGCGGCGGCTTCACAGGGGCTTTCTCCGAGTGAGTACGACGATGTCGACGCTCTCGGCTACGTGCGGATCGGAGGCTCTTCCGTGTCGCTCGGCGATCTGAAGTTCGGGGTGCGCGAGCAGTCGACGGGCCAGGTTGGGCTTGCCGCGAAGATCCCGCAGACGGGCGGTCACGAGTACACGGTGTTTGCGCTGGGCATCCTCGGAGACGCGAGGAATCGGGCCAAATTGTGGTCGTGTGACGAAGACGAGTACCGCGGCGTGTTCCTGAACTGTGGCAATCCGAAGAAAGTTGCCGTGGAGATCTTCAAACCCAATCTCACGGACGCCTTTACGCCGTCAGTCGTGGAACGGACTGATCCCGCCGTGGCTGCCATTCTCGCCGAGAGCACCGATCTACTGTGCGCGACAGAACTGTACGATCCAAAGGTCGTGCAGCGACTGAAAACTGGCTCCTCGGCAGTGTTTGACAATCGGATCTTCTCCGATGACGTACCTAGTTCGCGCGTTCAACCGCTGGTGCTTACCGCAGCCGGCGAGGCGCCTGTTTACCCCGCGGTGGCGTGCACGGCAGGCTGGGCGGAGAACCTGCGTCAATGGTTCGAGTGCGTGAGGACGATGCCCGGATGCACCCGCGCCGATCCGTCGAGCGCATTGGAGAACCAACTGGCTAACCCCGGAGAGCTAGCCACGAACTGCATGTTCGGTTGTGGATTGGAGACAGCTCGAACCATGATCGACGAACTGCGTCCGGGGGGCAATCCGCAGGCAGCTGCATGCTATTGGTGCGCCATCACGCACCTGGCAAGCTACGAATCGCTGGAGCATACGGTGCAGAAGTGCACCACCGAAGTACCCGAACCCGAACGCCCACACTACGCCTTTGCAGGCAGCGCCGGAATCGGCGTCTTTTCT
>JBLNFG010000094.1:0-4596 GCA_050263495.1 Myxococcales bacterium
AGAAACAGACGTGCCTTCCCGCGAAATTCAGATTCCGCTCTTTCTCTGGATCGCGACGGCGATCATCGTGCATCTCCTCTGGGGCGGGGGGACGCACCAGGCAGCTGTGGTGATTGAGGAAAAGGCGGCGCTAAGGGGATTTGCGGCGCGCATTCAAAACGAGGTCCGCGCGGAGCTCCGTCCAATCCCGATCGCGATGCTCGAAAGCGACACGCCCGACGTGTCGAAGCCCGAGGTGGAGGAGGCACTCGAGCCCGAAGCCGAAGAGCAAAAGCCGGAAGAAAAAGAGAAGAAGAAACTCAAGAAGCCGGAGATCGCACCGGAAACGAAGCCCAAGCCTCCGGAAGCAAAACCAGAGCAAAAGACAGAAGCTCCTCCAGAGAAGAAACCAGAGGAGAAGAAGGATCTCAACCTCCTCGCGAAACCTGCCGAGACGAAGCCTGCCGAGACGAAGCCTCCTCAAGAGCTGGATCTCGAGCGTCAGAAGCGCATTGCTGTTCGCCAGCACGTCCAAGACAAGAATCAAAAGGACAATCCGGATGCCAAGCACCTTGGTGAGCATGCCAATCGCGTGGAAGAGGAGAGTCAGGCCCGAATCACGTCAACGGATCAGGATCACCCGCAACCGACGCCGGGCAGTTCCCCCCAGAACGAGTCCACCAAGGAGCCAGGCAACTCGGAGGAATCCCGCGTTGCAAGTGCGTTCGGGGATAGCGACGAGGGGTCGGCACTCTCCCCTCCACCGCCGGAGGATCACGCGCCTCCATCTAAAGCGTCCCCGCAGCCCAAAGAGGAACACGCGACCAAGAGCGAGCCAAAACGCGCGGAACAGCGCCGGCCAGCAGAGCGTGGGCAACAGCAACAAGCTGAAGACCCGGGAGCACGGCAGTCACCCAACCTGATTGCCGGAGAAACGGGGGAGCACGCGATGGGCGGGCCCGCGCAACCTCGGCCAAAACGTAAACGGCTTCCGCCGGTAAAGGCAACGAACCCTAGTGATCTATTTGGACTCGGGCGAGGGGCGAGGACGGCATCCGGGATCAACTTGAACCTATCCCACTCGGATGCGGTGGCTGTTGTGGGCCAAGAGCAGCTACAGGCTGACCGTCGTATGGATCAATTGCGGCGACGTTCGAAGCGGGCCGGCTCATGGAAGTTGGCGGGGATTGAACGCTATCGCTCCGCGATCGAAAACTACGTGCCAAGCGTGAATCCGGGCAACACCACGGCACTAAACACGGCCGCGTCGCCGTTTGCCACCTACCTCAACGACATTCACAATCGCATTCATCCGATTTTCGCCGATGATTTTCTCGGGTCGCTGAACCGTCTGCCGGCTTCTGACCCGATGAATCGACCTGATTTGAGGACCGAGGTCGAGATCGTCGTAAGCAAGACGGACGGGAGCTTGGTGCGACGTGGGCTCACGAAGAGTAGCGGTATTCTTCAATTCGACGTTAGTGCTTTGGCATCCGTGGATCGCGCTGCGCCGTTTGGCCCACCTCCGGCCGCCATCGTATCGCCTGATGGCAACGTGTACCTTCATTGGGAGTTCTACCGTAATCCGGATTTCGCGTGCTCAACGTACTTTGCGCATCCGTTCATCCTGAAAGCAGCTCCGACACCATCTGCGCCAAAGCAGGCACCCGAAGAACCCGGACCCCGCGAATTGCCCGGGCCGAGGATTATGCCCACCTTCGCGCCAACGACTGAGCAGCAGGGCTCAAAGGCCGCCCGGATTTAGCGTCGGCTCTGTCGTTGGCAGCACTCGCCGGCTCCAGTGGCAGACTCCGGCATTCCTCGACGAGCTCTAGCGTTGGCGCGCCCACCGGCTTCGGCGGCCGGCATCCTCGACGAGCTCTGTCGTTGCCCGCCGAAACAAGAAGCGGCTAGGTTCCGCCCAGCGCCAGTAATTCGCGTCGCCTCTGTACCGGTCGGGCACTGGAGCCCGCGGCGAAATGCGCGAACGTTCCACGTGCTAGCTTCACCCGCGATCCGAATTCCGAATTCTCGACAGTACGGTGTCCCTGCACGCGATCGACCAGGTTCCGCCCCTGCGACATTCCGTCGCGCAGAACACGGCTTCAATGGAATCTTCGGCCGATCCCTTCCGACGCGTGCCCACCTCGGCTATCTTCCGTTCGCGCATGCCACTCACCCCTGTCTCACTCGAGCCGAGCGAGCGAACCGCTCCGAAGCTTGCATTCTGGTTGGTGCTTGGCGGCGTACCGACCGTGCTACTCAATCGCGCCATCATTCCGGCATTGCCGGGTTCGCGCTCAGGCATTGAGGTTGTTCTGGAGCGAACCCTCGCGCTAGGTGGAATCAGTTCCCAATTGCTGGCCCTGACCCTGGCGTTGCTACTGGTCCGCTTGGTTACCGCCAGTATTGGCGCCGCATCGGTGGGTGCCCTGGAGAGGCTCTTCGTTCTGCCGATTGGGTCTGCGGTGGGATTTCTCCTAGTGGCAGCATCTGCCGGCACGTTGGACCCTGAACTGCATCTGCTCTTAGCAGCGGTCTGCTGCGTGGGGCTGATTCTATGCGCTCGCCCAGCACTGAAACACGCGTCTACGCGGTCCGGGGGAATACTGCTAGTCTTGATTGCGGCCGCAAGCGTCTGCTACGCCGCGGCTCGGCTCGTTGCCATACGCGCTAGCGTCGACGCAGTGGCGCGCAACTATGTGGTTGCACGCTGGCTCGCTACTTCAGGCCAGTTCTTTGATCTGCTCAGTTTGGCCTGGGTTGTGACTTGGATGGTGATCTCTTGGCGAGTTCAAGGAGTACTGCGCGTCGGCATCGCCGTGCTCATTACGATGCTGTTCGCGCTACTGGCCCATGCGGGGCAACACCAAGACGCCACGTTCATCCAAGTGATTTCTGCCCGTGCGTTCGCGGCGTTGGCGAGAGAACCTGGCCCATTCTTGCCGGCGGCGGTCTTTGGCTTGCTTGATCTGCTTGCGCTTACGTTGAGCCTCGGACTGCTGTCGTTGCGAACGACCCATAACGCGGCGCTGCTGCGAGGAATGGCGTTGCTTTTGCTCGGACGCTGCTCGCTCGATGTACCGGCTCTGGCAGGAATGACGACGGCTGGGGCGTTACTTCTGGCTTGGTTCGCTCCGACTCAATGCGAGGAGGACACAAGCGACTCAAAGCGCAAGCTGCCAGATCATGGGGACAACCTCAGTGCTGAGCACGGGTAACGTACCGCAATCGCTTGCTTGGCAGCTCTGCCGCGGCCGTTGCTTCAAGGCTCGGGGCGCTTGTTTTCGCTCGCGGGTGCCGCCGGATGTTCCTTCGTACTGCTGTCCGCTTGCGCGACCGAGCTGCCACCCTGCGCCACACCATCGGCAGTTGGCGTGCCCGTGGGCGACTCCGATTTGACGGGCGGCTTTGCGACGACGTCGTCTTCGCCGGCAATGCCGCGCTTGAATCCACGGATCCCCTCACCTATCCCTTTGCCCAAGTCCGCAATGCGTCGCGAGCCAAAGAGCAGTAGTACCACGATGAGGATTACGATCAGTTCCGAGGGTCCTACCGACATCGCAACAAGCCTTTCGATGCATTGCTACTCGCTGTACTGGTGCGAAGCAAGGGAATGAATTGGGGGCTCTGGTCGGCGGCTCACAGTGTTCATAGCCGGCTCCTCCCATCCGCACGCAGCAACCGCGAGTGCGGATTTGGGAGGAGCACGCCGACGCGAGCGGCTGCGCGAGCGGAGGCGGTGGTGGGCAGGTGAATAGGGCGGTAGCCCAAACCCGAATTCATTCCGCGCACTGCCGGCAGCCCTTTTCCGAAGATTCGGGGTATTCGTAGTGCGCATTCGATGCGGTTACGGCAGCGGGCCGCAGCGGGGAGTGCCGTGAATGATTCGGCGATACCAGGCGCAAAGCACTAACCAACCCAAGGAAACGTACGCATAGTAGCGCAGAAGCGTGCGGTTCTCTGTAGCTCGTAGGCGAGCGTTGCTTGCCAGACGTTCCGCACCTAGTAGTGCGACGATCGCTCCCAATGGGACGGCAAAGTACGCGCCTGTTGACCAGGCTTCGTGCGCATCCACCCACCGAAGAAGGAGCCAGCCAATCGTTGCGCCCATTGCGGCGATCACGGCCTCCGCATAGCCCGGAGCTTCGCGACGGCGTGCCATGAACCATGCGAAGGTGCCGAATACATAGGCCAAGGTGGATACATAGAAGGCCCGCCATGGACCAGGGAGTCGGGTCCGTCTAGCCCAGGGCCAAGCGCCGTGGAGTCGAGCGCGCTCCACTGAAAGATGCATGGCACCTCGATGACCGGAGCTTGGGACCAATAGGTCCAGATGATTGAGCTCAACGGTCGAAAGATCGGCGCTAATGGCGACCTGGTGAGTTGCGTATCTCAGCACCGTTTTTCCCCTCCATAGTTCGCCAACGAGACTTGCTGGCTGTGACCCCGGGCAAGCCCAACGAGCGCCAATCAACGGTACGGCTACGGTCCTATCTCCGGATCGGTGTCGACAATCCTCGAGGGCGCCCGCGATCACGCCGCGAATCACGTTGCCAGGCGCCCCCACGTACCGGTTCGCGACAACACCCAGCGTTCCGCCAATTGCGCACCAAA
>JBLNFG010000095.1:0-2897 GCA_050263495.1 Myxococcales bacterium
AACTCATCTTCACGGACGAGAAGGGCGCGCCCCTAAACCTCGACCACATGGCAGATCGTATCCGCGACGACCTGACCAAAGCCGGCGTTACCCGAGCAAGGCTGTTCGATCGTGGCGAGAACACCCTGGCATTCGGGACCCACGGCTTCCGGCACTCCTTCACGACCAGGAGCCTAGCCAACGGCAAAACCGATGACTTCGTTCGCCAGCGTACCGGGCACACCACCGACCAGTTGCTGACCTATCGAGAGGCTGCGAGGGCGCTCGAGGAACTCGAGCTAGGCAACCTCATTCCCTTGGTTGATGCCATTCCGGAGCTTCTAGAGTCATCCACGCTGCCCCTGGGTGGGCCAGAAAGTGGGCCAGCTAGAAACTCCGTAATGAGAAATAGTGGTCGGGGCGGGCAGATTCGAACTGCCGACCCCTTGACCCCCAGTCAAGTGCGCTAACCAGGCTGCGCTACGCCCCGACCGTCTCCAATCCACCTTGCGGTCGATTTTCGAGATGGGCGCAGGTTAGTCGTTCGCTGAGGGAATGCAAGGACACGCTGCGCTTTTGGCGAACGAAATTTCTCGTTTCTCGCCTTCCGCCCGTGAGCCAGTACAAGATGGAACCCCCAAAAGACAAACACGACCCCCGACGCGGGTTCGGGGATCGTGTTGTCCTGGTCGAGCCTCAATGTGCTCGCAGTTGGTCAGATCAGGATCTTGTCTGCGTGCAGGATATCGGACATGGCCCCGTTCTTGATCGATTCGACGTGCCGTCGCGCATCAGCCACAGCGCTCAAGACGAAACGGTTGGCGATGAAAATCTTCCGGTCTTCCTTCTCGGCGTGGTCCATCAAAAGGTAGCCGATGTAGGTGCAACCGTAGAGTTCGAGCAGATTTTGCGCCGCCACCTCTTGGAACGCGCCGTCGCGTCGTTCGGTGACATATCGCTCCGAGGCCAAGAAGAGCTCGCGCATCTCCCGCAAGTGAGCGGCCAACGACGCTAGGGCGCCGCGGTACTCCTTTTTCCCGTGTTCTTCAAAGAAGTCACGAAGGACATCCGTGACGACGCCACCGGTCGCAGCAACGACCTGGAGCTGGGTGGTACCCTCGTAGATATTTGTGATCCGTGCGTCGCGGGCGAGGCGTTCTACCTTGAACTCCCGCATGTACCCGGTGCCGCCGTGAATCTGCAGCGCGTCGTAGGTGATCTTGTTCGCCCCCTCGGTCAAGAAGTACTTGCACATCGGGGTCAGAAGGCCGGCGACCTTCATGACCTCGCGCAGCCGTACCGTCAAATCAGTGGTTGAGGTGCCCTTCTCTCGAAGCCGATCGATCTTGGTCTCAATCCGCTCCTTCAGCTCGACGTACTCCGCGGTCTTGTAGAGCAGGGTGCGCATCGCTTCTAGACGTGTGCGCATGTCCACAAGCATGTTCGTGACTGCCGGAATTTCGTAGATGGCCTTGCCGAACTGCTCGCGCTCTTTTGCGTACTTTAACGCCTCTTCATACGCCTGCTGGGCGATTCCCAGTGCCTGCGCGGAGACCCCCATACGGGCTCGATACATCAAGTCGAGAGTGTACTTGATCAGACCCATCTTGCGCTTACCGACCAACTCCGCCGGCGTGTCGTTGAACTGCAGCTCGCACGTGGGTGATCCGTGAATGCCCAACTTGTGTTCGATGCGACGTACCTTCACACTGTCGCCGCCGCGGCACACGAACATCGAGAGACCGCGTGCGTCCTTGGTACCCGGTTCTGACCGCGCCAGTACCAACAACACATCGCCGTTGCCGTTGGTGATGAAGCGCTTTACGCCCTTAAGTCGCCACTCTCCCTGGTCGTTCTGGTAGGCGGACAGTTTGACGGCTTGCAGATCACTGCCGGCGTCGGGTTCCGTCAGCGCCATGGCGCCAGTGAATTCCCCCGTGCAGAACTGAGGCATGTAGCGACGGCGTTGGTCTTCATCGCCAAACTTGCACAGACAATCGGCAATGTCTTGCAAGCCGAAGATGTTCATCAGCGACGCGTCAGCACGCGAGACGATCTCGATCGCAGCTGCATACACGGGGAACGGGAGATTGAGCCCACCGAATCGATACGGCAGGATCATACCCATGAGATCGGCTTTCGCGAGCTGCTCGAGGTTCTTCCGTGTGCCTTCGGCGTAAGTGACCTTGCCGTCCGTTAGCGTCGCGCCCTCGTCGTCAACCTGGGCGGCGCGCTCCGCAATATGATTTCCGGCGATGTCACCGATCAAGGACAGAACGTGACGATGGCTGTCGACCGCATCGTCGTAATCGCTCGGCGCGTAAGGATACTCAGCGTGGAAGCGGTAGTCCTCTTCGCCAATAGCAACAGTCTCCCGCATATCGAGCTGCGAGACGTGGAAAACAATGTCTGGATTGTCCGAGTAATAGTTCGGCATGGTCAGGTCCTACTTCAGGCGCGCCTTGCAGGCTTCGATGAGCTTCGGAATGACTTCGGTGGCATCTCCGACGATGCCGTAGTGCGCCACGTCGAAGATCGGGGCTTCCGGGTCGTTGTTAATGGCGATGATCTTGCTGGACTCTTGCATACCGGCGCGATGCTGAATCGCTCCCGAGATCCCAACTGCGATGTAGAGCTTCGGCCGCACCGTCACGCCGGTTTGCCCCACCTGGCGCTCGGAAGGAACGAACCCCGCATCGACCGCAGCCCGCGTTCCCGCGACTTCGCCGCCCACAACCTTGGCCAGTTCGTGGATCAGTCGAAAGTTCTCCTTGGTGCCTAGGCCGTACCCACCCGAGACGATGATCGGGGCCGCCTTCAGATTGATGCGACTCTCCTCACGGTGGCGCTCGATGATTCGCACGAACTCATCGGATTAATCGGGCTCGAATTCGACCGTGGTGAGTACCGGTGGCTTG
>JBLNFG010000096.1:0-2886 GCA_050263495.1 Myxococcales bacterium
ACCGGGCTAAAGCCAACCGCCCGTAAATCCCGCCCTCCGCAGGCCGGTGACGACTGTCGGGCAACGGCGCATGATGTCCCAGAGTAGGCCGGTCCGGTAGTTCTCGACCATCAGCACGATCGGTCCTTGATCGATTCCGAAGTGATACGGCGTGACCCACCAACCGGTGGGGCTATCCTGCACGGCAAAAGATTGATTGAACGACGGCTTGAACCCATACTTTTCCGTCATTCCCAATTCCATCTGTGCAAAGTGCCGAACGGTCGGGATGACGATTTCAGGGGCAAACGGTAGCGAGGCGACCAGCACCCACGGCGCGACAGTGCCGTCGTCGGGACCGAATGGGGCGCCTCGGGCGGCATAGTCGAAAAACTCGCGTTCGACGCCGTTGACCACCCGCTTCGCCCAACCGGGCCCGTCGCAGGCCGTGAACCCCCAACAGTGTTCGCCGTAGCCGACAAAATTCATGGGGTTGCGGATCGCGTATTCCTGCTGCACAAACGTAGCCTGTCGGCTGTTCTCGAAGTAGTCGCTGCCTCGCGCACGCATGAATTCGTCGCGGATGCCGCGAAAGTCGATCCACATGTGAGAGAGTTGATGCGTGAACAGCGGCCCCGAGTAAAGCAATTCACGATCGTAGATTTGCTTCCACTGGTAGGTCGCGCAATAGGCGCGATAACTCTCGGGCGGCAACGGGTGCGTTGGCGAACCGAGTCCGAGGATGTACAGCAGCAAACCTTCGTCGTAGCCTTCGTAGCGGTGTGGGATGAACCCGTTCTCCGGCCGCCAGCCATGGGTAAGAGTCGGTCCACCGTCCCGGGCCCAATTCCAGTCGGCCCTACGGTAAAGCGCATCGGCCAAGCTTCTAATCTCGACCTCGTCGGGCGTATCACGGTCGAAATAGGCGCCGACTGTCAAGGCGCCCGCGAAGAGAAAGGCCGAGTCGATGGTGGAAAGCTCGCACTGCCAGACGCGGCGACCCGTTTCGATATCTAGGAAGTGGTAGAAAAAGCCTTTGTAACCGGAGGTGTCCGGTTCGGGACCTTGCGGGCATTCGAGCAGGTAACGCAGTCGTTTCCGGGTGATCTTGGCGGCGAAATCTCGGAACAGGACGCCACGCTCGATGACGACTGGGATCGTGGCCAGTGCCATGCCGCAGGAGGCGATGCTAACCGGGGCGCTCGGATCCGTCTTATCGCGGACCAGCCCGTTGTCCGGGTTGGTTTCGTGTAGATAGTACAGGACCGTGGAAAGTTGCAGCAGGTTCAGATCTCTGTCGGTGGGCAGGCGATTTAAATCGTCGTTGGCACCGGGAGTGTCGGCCATGGGGTCTGTTGCTCTCCATCAGCCCAATCGCACGCGGACGTTGTGGGTCTGTCCGTCGTCGCTGAGCGGCACCGCATGATTCGGCATCCGTTGTCCGTCAAGCTCGATTGATCGCACGCCGTGGCCCGTGCCAGCCGAGTTGTCTACAAGAATTTGGTATGTCGCCGACTGATAGCGATAGCTCAATTCGAATCCGGGCCAGCTCGGTGGGATGCATGGTTCGATCCGAAGAGTGCTGCCCCGCAATTGGAAGCCCAGAATCGTTTCGATCGCGACGCGGTAAAGCCAACTCGCGGAACCGGTGTACCACGTCCAGCCGCCGCGCCCCGTGTGGGGCGGAGCGCCATACACGTCGGCGCAAACTACGTACGGCTCAACTTTGTAGTGGTTCGCCTCCTCAGCCGTCGTGGCATGGTAGACGGGGTTGATGAGGTTCCAAAGTTCCATGGCGCGGTCGCCGCGACCCTGCAATGCTGTCGCCAAGACAACCCAAGTGGCGGCGTGGGTGTATTGACCGCCGTTCTCGCGGATGCCCGGCACGTATCCTTTGATGTACCCCGGCTGAAGGGCGCCTTTGTCGAACGGAGGGTCGAACAGTTGGATCAATTTGTCCGCGCTACGCACCAGACGTTGTTGAACCGCGTCCATCGCCGATCGAGTCCGCGCCGCGTTTGCTACACCGCAAATGACCGCCCACGCTTGTGGGATGGCATCGATCTGGCACTCATCGTTTTGGGCCGATCCCAACGGAGTGCCGTCGTCAAAATATGCCCTTCGGTACCACGCGCCATCCCAGGCGTTCGCCTCCAAAGCAACACGCAACTCCTCCGCTCGCTCCCGGCACCATTGAGCGTCATCGGCTTGGCTGCACCGCTCAGCCAAATCTGCAAACGCATTCAACACGCTGACGAAGAACCACCCGTTCCAGACGCTCTCGCCCCTTCCGTGGGAGCCCACGTTATTCATGCCGTCGTTCCAATCGCCAGTGCCCATAAGGGGCAATCCGTGAGGACCCAGTCGATAGCCGTGCTTTAGTGCGCGAAGGCAGTGCTCGTAGACGGTGGCAGTCTGCTTGCTCACTGCGGGCAAGTTGAAGTCTTCTTCCTGCTCATCGCGGAGTACCGGCGACGTGATGAACGGCACGACCTCATCTAACACCTCCGTGTCGCCGGTTGTCACGACGTAGTGGTGAACGACGAGCGGCAGGAAATAGAGGTCATCTGTGATTCGCGTGCGAACGCCGACCCCAGACGGCGGGTGCCACCAGTGCTGGACATCGCCTTCCTCGAATTGCCGTGCCGCCGATCGCAAGATCTGCGCCCGCGCCTCTACTGGAGCGCTGTAGACCAGAGCCATCACATCCTGCAGTTGGTCTCGAAAGCCATAGGCTCCGCCGGATTGGTAAAACGCGGAACGGGCCCAAACGCGGCAAGCCAAAACCTGATAAACCAGCCAACGATTGAGCATCAGGTCGATGCCTGGATCGGGCGTAGTCACGTGCAAGGTGTTCAGGTAGCAGTCCCATTTTTCTTGCACCTGCGTCAGTGCGGCATCGGCTCG
>JBLNFG010000097.1:0-6507 GCA_050263495.1 Myxococcales bacterium
TGGCGTCGCGGCACGAATGGCGTCGCGGCACGAATGGCGTCGCGGCACGAATGGCGTCGCGGCACGAATGGCGTCGCGGCACGAATGGCGTCGCGGCACGAATGGCGTCGCGGCACGCGACGGCACGGGCCGTGACATGATGGAACGCGGGCGTGCGCGGACTCGCCGTGATCGCGCCGGACAGGCATACCTATGCAGGGGCCGGAGGCTCGATCGCAGACTAAGGTTCCGCGCGCGAAACGGGCAAAACGGCGTGTCTCACGCCTCAGACGCCGTTCCTAGATGTTAATGATCGGAGGCGCCTTGGAGGTTTCGCACCCGAAGAGCACCTCGAGCTTGCTTTCGCTCCCGCCTGCCTTGGTCTGTTTGCAGGTCTGCGGACAGGCGATGACGTTGGTCGGCTTCTCCGCGTTGTCGTAGTACCAACCTTCCTCTACGTTGCCGCAATCTGCTTCGGAATCGACCTTGCCGAGATCCGTGGCGAACCCGGAAGCGCTCGTGTACCGAACATTGACGGTCGAATACACAAGCTCTTGCCCAGAGGGCGGCTTCGGAATGGGCCACGTGCAGCTGTCTGTTTTGAGTGCTGACGAATCATTGGCAACGCACGAGTCGATGCTCTCGCATGCGAATTCGATCTCTACCTTGCCCCCTGTAGCATTCTGCATATCGTTGCAGGTGTTCTCACAGGCAAGAATCTTGGTTGGATTGAGATTGCTGTCGAAGTACCAGCCACCATTGTCGCCACATTGAGCTTCGGCTGCTACGCGCGCGAGTTTGGTGCTTCCATTAGAGTCAATTCGATTCACTTGCACGAGCGACGGCGAGAAGGTTTGATTGCCATCGCGTGACGGTAATTCCCATTCACAGGCGATTGTGCTGGACGTCGTGATGATCTGCTCCGCTAAGCGATTGAATACGGGTTCGAATTTTTGCTCGCACAGATCACCGCTTACGCCGCCGGTCTGTTCGACCAAGTCCGCGTAGACCTTGCCAATGGAGGCAGCATCTGTGCACTGCGTGGCGCAGAAGACGCCATTGAAGGTCCAGCCTTCGAGCAATTCCGGATCGAGCGCCGTGAAATTCTTGGTAAAGGCGCTGGCAGAGTTATTTGGCGCGTCCGTCGGGCTGTCGTCGGACACAACCACGAGAGACTTCGTTGAGTCCTGACGCAGGTGCGACTTCCAATTCTTGAAGGTGCTAACGAACAGGTTCAGGGCATTGAAGCTCGTTACCTGGCTCGTCTCATGATAGTAGTTTGGCAGTTTGGTATCGTCTGGACACTGACCGGACCCGAGTGGGGCATCGATACAGATGCCGGTCGTCACTCGAGTTGCACCAATCCCGCCGCGCGTTGTGGTGCTTGCCGCGCCACCCGCACCGGCTGCGTCAGATGAGGGCGAAGCAATCAGGATTACGTGCACGTCGATGCCGCTATCCATGATCTTCTGAGAGAACTGATTCATGTACGTCTTAACGAACTCTGTCTCGACCGCCATGCTGGACGAACCGTCGACGGCAAAGATGATGTCGGCTGGCGTGATCTTGACGTTGTCGACGGCCATCGCCGAAGTAGCCGCGCACTTCTCCTGGACCACACGATTGTCATTCGGATCTGCGATCGGTGTTCCGGTGGAGGATTCTTCGGTTGTTCCGCCAATACCGACATCAACACGCACTTGCGATGCACCGCCCGCGGTTGAGCGCTTGGCAGCCGTGCTCGATGCAGCGGAGTTGCCCCCGCTCGAGGTCACTGTGGCGCCGCCCACGGCGTTCTGACGCTGGTCATTCTGATCACCGCCGGAACCCGGCAGCCCACCTGAGCAAGCCACAGCACAGACAAGCGTGCCTGCCACCGAGAAACCGACGTAGGTCGCAAACGGCAGTCGCTTTGCCGAGCCGAAGTGAGATCGAGTTCGTCGTTTCATGACCTTCTCCCAAATGCAAATCCCCGTGTCACGTTGCAGCTTCCGGACATTCGGTCCTGGCGATGAGCGCTACAACCGCGGGGTGGTTTCGAGGCGCGCGTGTCACATCTCGATATGACAATTACGCTGTCACGTCAAGCTCGCGGTCTAAACTAATTCGTAACAAAGAGTCACCAAACGCTGGCGAGTGTCGATTGACTGAAGGTCGACCGTTGGTGTGCAGTTGACGAAGGCATGCAGTGCGATGCACGCACGCAGCCAAGTTCGTACGAGGACCGATTTCTGAAGGCACTATTGCGGATGACGCGAATGTCCCCCCGCGGGGGCGGCATATCGATCCACAACCATGGAGCAGAGTGTAGCCGATGCGAGCGGCTGCGGTATCGGTTTCGGGACATGAGCCGTGTGAACGTTTTGCATCCACAGTAGGCAATGCGTGCCGAGGACACCATCGCCGCGTGGCATGCTCGCCCCCCAACACGGCAGCCGCGAGAAATCTCAGCAGACATCGTTCTTGCGCTGATTCAGTCCCGGTATCGCCACATGCGTCAGTTCAATCCTGGCGAGCTAATCCATTGCCCGCAGCGAAGCCCATGTTCGCGACGCCGACGGTCCACCCCCTGAAAGAGCTGTCCGCTGTCCAATTGCGAGTTGGCTTGTGAGAGTGTGGTGACAGACTGGAAACGGACCACAATTACCGCTGGTACGGTTCCCGAAGCTTGGAGACGGACGGCATTGGACACGCTGGTCGATGGCTGTCCGATCATCCCTGCGCGCCGGAATGAGCGGTCTGCGCTTTCATGTATGTCTGGCGCGAGGCGAATCCATTTGACGTTGGACTGGAAACGTCCAGCGCGCACCGCTTTGTCGGAGTGTCGTCCCCACATTCGTCACACACCGGATCGGGAGCAGAGCTCAGCGGTCAATCGGTCGAGGCGCGAGAGCGCAACACCGAGTCTAGCGCGATCACTGATGTGCCGATTGCGCGCGCGGAGGCATCGAAGGAAGTGGGGTGAAGCGGACAGTATGTGCCCGTTGCGTCGACCGGGTTCGATCTCGATTACGACGGAGGAAGTCCGCAGGAATGGGTGTCTGCTGTTGGGCCATTGTGAAGTCTTGCATTCTTACCGGATTCGAAGCGGCAGGCCTGCCCGTGGTTCGCCTCTGTCGAAGAGCCTAAGCTCTCACGCGTTTCTTGGCCTCATTGGTCTTCACCGACGAAAATCACAGCCGAACTCGACATGCGCAGGACGAATCCAATTGCGTTGCTCGGCGGCTCGTTTCTGGCGGCATTTTTGCTCTCCGCTCGACCCAGCCAGGCGTCGAACCCTTATCTGGAGGTGCCGACCGAGCACGAGATGCTTCGGTCGCCCGCCCATCGTTACGCCAACGCCTCGAACGAACAGGTGCTGAAGTGGATTTCGGAACGGCGGATTCCGTTCGTGGCGCTGACTGAATCGAGACCGGGCGTGCGCTTGCCAGGACGTTTGACCGACACCTTGCATGGGGTCTCGATTCACGGGACCGATTTGCAGCATATCACCGACTCGCCTTACGAGATCTTGGATGGGCGGCTAGCCCTAGCGCTGGATGACTTTTGCGAGGTGCTCGCCGAGCACGGCTTCGTGGAGCTGCTTCACCTCACCATGTTCCGCCCCGCCCGAAGTGCGACGAAGCCCCTCACGCGCCACCCCGGCGCCCTGGCGATCGATCTGAGCGCGATCAAGCGCGCCGATGGAACCTGGCTGCGCGTCAAGAGGGACTTTCGCCCCGCGATCGGCGCAAAGACGTGTGGCTTGGGCGCTCTGCAAACGCCCTCCGAAGGCGGAAGGCTGTTGCAGCGTGCGTTGTGCGAGGCCAGACAGAGGGGGATATTCCACTACGCCTTGACCCCGCACTTCAACGCGGCTCACGCCGACCACTTTCATTTAGAGATCAAACCTGCGGTGAAGTGGTTTCTCTATCAATAGATTGGGCGTGGGGGATCAGACCGGAGACGGCAGCGCATTCAGTTGCGAAGTCTCCCACAACGCTCGCGTTCGCTGCGCTCAAACAGCCTCGCCTCGAAGGGCCTCGACTGCTTGATTGCCGATTCTGGAGAACAGATAAAGACGACTGAAGGCGCTCTTGATCTATAGTTTTGCCCCAGCGCTGGCGGTAACGATCGCTTTCACGCAAGCCGCGGTGTCGACCGAGTACGAGTAGCCTAGCGTCGCGGTGAATGCCTTACTCGTCTTCCAATCCGTCGCGTTAGCGAAGGGCGTGTCCGCGTCTTCCGGCGTGGTCCAAGTGATACCGCTGCCGACGAAGTTGTTGCGCAGATCCCAGTACCCGATCGTGCTGCTGTCGCGGGAGGTGACTGGGTTCTGACTATTCTCGAAATAGTTGGACTCAATCAGCGAGATACCACCGAGCCGCACGTTGATACCGGAGGTGACAATCCGGTTGAAGTAGTTGTTGAAGATATGGGTGATTCCGTCGCGCTGCAACGGGGTCCGAGACCCTACGTTCTCGAACCGGTTGTGGTGGAACGTAATCAGTCGTTCACCCGTGTCACTATCGCTCGATCCGTTGAGGGCGACCTTATGGTGATCGTGAAAGTAGTTGTACGAAATGGTGATGTGGTGCGAGCCGGCCTTGGTATCGAGCAGTCCATCGAACTCGGTGTCCCCTGCCCCGTCGCACTCGACCATGGAACTGAACAACTCGTTGTGATCAATCCAGATGTTACTCGATTCACCTTCGATCCCAATTGCATCAGAATCCCCACCGCCGGGTAAGAGCCCAAACGTCATGTTGCGGATCACGACGTTTTGGACCTTTGACAGGTGAAGGCCAAAGTTGGCGGCTGAGCCCTTGGCGCCAATCAGGGTCACGTTGCTCATCTCCTTGATATCGACGGTTCGAGCGTCCTTGGTGTGTTGCGTACACGGGTCGCTGATGGTCTTGAAGTCGAAGGTCCCGGTGAACCTGAGCACCAGCCCAGCCGTCCCTTTCTTGTACTTCGCGAGTTCCGCTACCAGCGCCTCCATGCTGTTCACCTCGATAGGCGTCTTATCACCGCCACCGGTCGCAGCCGCGCCGTATCCAATCGGGACCGACGCTGGCGTCGGAATCGCGCAACTCCCCGGATTGGTCGCATTTGAACTCGAGGCGGTCGAAGCCCCGCCAGCACCCGTTGAGGTTGACGAGCTGCCACCCGTGTTTGCTGCGCGCGTTGTGTTGTTGAGCGCTCCGCCGCTCGCTGCAGTGGTTTTCATGCTGGATGTTCCCCCGGTATTCTTGGTTCCCCCGAGGCTAAGTTTGGTCACGCTACTGCTGTTCCTCGTGCCGCCCGCGGAATTCCGCCCGGAAGCGCCGCCATCGCCGCCCTTCTGCTCGTTGGGCTGCGAACGCGAGGTATTCGCCACCCCACCCATCGAAGTCCCGCCGATAGCCCCAACGCTCGACGTTTCGAGAGTGGCCCGGCCACCGATCGTCTCTGCATGGGCGGTTCCGATTTGGCCACCAAGCGAAGACGCGCCACTCGCGTGTTTCGAATTTCCGCTTGAGCCACCTTGCGCGGGTGGGCTCGTTTCCTGCCGAGTAGCGGAGCTGGTGCTGCCAACTTCACCAGGGCGCGACGAACTGCCGCCCATCACGTCAGTCGACTCGGGGTCGCTTCCGCGGCATGCAGCAAGGACTCCCGTGATGGTAAGGGTCGCGATCCAATAGACGCCTGGTTGCGTGCGGGTCATGCGGAGTGATGCGAGCCACGTCCCGGTCGATCGGGATATTTTCTGAAGCTCGTCGAGAATGACAAATCGGGCAACCCCGTTGCCCAAAAGCCGCACATTGCCGCGGGCGAATCGATTCGCCTGCGCGGATGGAGGCTTTGCTCAAGCTGATAGTGCGTTTGACTGCGCCTGCTGCCAGCGGACGAATTCTTCGAATGCAGCGAAAAACGGGCTGGTCGTCAGGGGCCGGTTGAGCATGATTGGGCTTGCTGCGCGGTGGGCCGAGGGAGATTATGGTAAGCCCTACTCGGCCGCCTGCTCCCAGCTTGCCTCGAAGACTGAACCATGCCGTCCAGCGACAGCGTCCCCCAACAACGCCTGGCTAGCGTGAGCCGTGCTCCGAGCGCGCGACTTGGACACGGACTCTCGGGTCAGCTGGCGCTGTGCCCCGGTGATTCATCGGGGGTGCAAGGTGAAGTCATTGGGAAGTACACGCTGCACACCAGGATTGCCGCGGGCGGTATGGCCTCGGTTTATCTCGGGAGCATCGCCGGAGCCGCTGATTTCTCGCGCGTGGTCGCCATCAAGCGAATGCACCCCCAGATTGCCGAGAATCCGACCTTGGCGGCGCGCTTTCGTGATGAGGCGTGGCTGAGCGCGCGCTTGCTGCACCCAAACATCGTCCAGACGTTCGACGTCGTTGAATGGAACCATGAGCTGTTGCTGATCATGGAGTATGTGGATGGCATCACGCTCAGGGCGCTCGCCACCGATACTGAAGCGTCGCAAAAGAAGCTGCCACTCCAGATCGTCGCAGGGATCTTGGTGCCTGTATTGCACGGGTTGCATGCTGCGCATCAGGC
>JBLNFG010000098.1:0-7130 GCA_050263495.1 Myxococcales bacterium
ACTTCGTGCGGCCATCACGGATGCGCGTGATGGGCGAATGGACAATATAATGGATCCGTGCTGGGTGATGGCGGAGGCCAGCATGGCCGCCCCTATTCGCGTCGATCTTGCGCATAACACGGCGTAATGACTAGCAAATCAAGAATTCTCTCTCAATCCTGGCGCTTGCGCACGGATGTTGCAACGGACATCTGTCTGCTACAACATCTGCCCTGCGGGGTATGTGGTGAGTGAGCTGTCCCACCGGTAGAGAGGTGCACTTAGTTATGACGATTGCCAACCCGCATGCCATGCTCCAGTCAGCGTTCCAGACGGGAGCGGGCCAGAATCTGAGGGCACTGCCCGCTGATCGCCCAGTAGTCGCCTTGGCGCCTTGCGCGAGTGAGTTGCCCGAAGAGCAGTCGCAGGTACGGGCAAAGCCCCAACAGAAGCGACCGTCGGAATACCTCGGTGCTCTCGTCGCGAGCACAGTTTTAGCAGTGCTCTGGGAAGTAGCGCCACGTCTGGGATGGATTGACAAGCAGTTCTTTCCCCCGCCGTCCATCATCATCGAGGCGGCCGCAGTGCTGATAGCAAATGGTGACATTTTCTTGCACGTTGCCGTGAGCCTCTTTCGAGCGCTGTTCGGCTTCGTCATTGCGATCGCCGTGGCCATACCAGCTGGTGTCATCCTATCGGGCAGGTTCCCTCGGGCGACACAGGTGCTTTCTAGCCTCTTCAGTCTGCTTGGGCAGGTGAACGCGTTCACGCTCTTTCCGCTGTTCGTCCTGTTCTTTGGCATCGGCGAAGCGGCGAAATTCGGGATCATCTTCTGGTCTTGCCTCTGGCCCGTGCTCGGTTGCACAATTCTTGGGGTTCGCAAAATAGACCCAACCATAGTGAAGGGTGCCCGGGCGCTCGGCTGTGATCAAGCGACGCTTTTTCGCGAAGTGCTCTTGCCAGCCGCCTTACCGGCGATCTTTTCTGGTGCGCGCGTCGGGGCGGGGGTTGCTTTCCTCATGCTCGCGGCAGCAGAGATGATTGGCGCCCAGACCGGCGTCGGTTGGCTCGTCCATAACGCTTCCATGAACTACAACATCCCACGGCTCTATGTGGCGGCGGTCACCATCGGGATCTTGGGGATCTCGATCGAGAGGTCGCTTCTGGCGCTCGAAAACCACGTCATTCGCTGGCGTCCAGACGTGGCCGCGTAGCCTCGAGTCTGCATACCGTTTGGTTCACGGAGATATTGCGAATGGCTACGAAAAGTGCAGTTGCGCGCGCTGGGCGAAGTTGGCAGGAACGGCTCCTGTTCGCGTTACCGCTCATCGGGTTTCTCGCCATCTGGCAACTGTTGCCATACCTGGGTGGGTTGTTTGAGGACTATATCGTCCCACCTACTCAAGTTCTCGGAGAGATCTTGGTGCTGGCGCGCACAGGAGATCTCTGGACCCATATCGCCATCTCATTTCGGCGAGCCTTTGTTGGGTTCGTGTTCGCTGCGGTAACCGCCATCCCACTTGGCTTTGTCATGGGTGGTTGGTTTCGCCCAATTGAGCGCGCTTTCTACCCCATCCTTGCGTTCCTCGGTAAGCTCAATCCCTTCTCTCTGTTTCCACTCTTCGTCATGATTCTGGGGATTGGGGAGGTATCGAAGACGGCCATTGTTATGTGGGTGTGCCTCTGGCCGCTATTGTTCCGGACCATTTCCGGGGTCAAGGATCTGGATCCATCACTGGTCAAGGCCGCGCGCGGCATGGGATGCGGCCGCCTTCAACTTTTCGTGAAGGTCGTAGTGCCTGGTGCGACTCCCGAGATCTTCAGCGGGCTGCAAATGGCTAGTTCGACGTCATTCTTTATTCTGGTAGCGGCTGAGATGATCGGCTCGACACGCGGCCTCGGTTACCTCGTCTGGAACGCGCAGATGCAGTTCATGATCCCTCGGCTATTCGCGGCAACCGTGACGATCTCGTCGCTGGGCCTCGCAATCAATTGGGCACTCAAACGAGTGGAACGGCATTTGCTTTCTTGGCGCCCATCTCAGGCAGTCTGAATCAGCGACTCACGACCGGATGGAGCTTTCAGTGCGCAGGGCACTGCAGCAACAGTTTGGAGGACTCACGATGTCCGTAGAGCAGGGAACCGTACGAAACAGCACGCATGATGCAAAGATCGTCCTGAGAGACGTCAGGCGAGTCTTTCCTCTCCGCAAGGAGAAGGGGGTCACCGAGGACTTCGTCGCCCTCGGTGGAGTCGACTTCGAGGTGAAGAATGGGGAGTTCCTCGCGGTCGTTGGCCCTAGTGGGTGTGGAAAGTCCACGTTGCTCGATATCCTTGCCGGGCTCGGGCATCCAACCTCGGGCGAGGTCTTGATTGATGGGAAGGTCGTGAAGGGCCCAGCGCTCGATCGCGGCATCGTCCTGCAGGGGTACGCGCTGTTTCCGTGGCGTACCGTGCGACAGAACGTGGAGTTCGGACTTGAGGTGAAGAAGGTGCCAAAGGCGAAGCGCCGCGAGATCTCGGATCGCTTCATCCGCTTAGTCGGGCTCGACGAATTTCGTGACCGTTTGCCGCATGAGCTCTCGGGTGGGATGCGACAGCGTGTCGCTCTGGCGCGCGCCCTTGCCTACGATCCTGACATTCTGCTGATGGACGAGCCCTTTGCCGCCGTTGACGCACAGACGCGGGAAGTCTTGCAAGAGGAGCTGCTGCGGATCTGGGAAGCCACGAGGAAGACGGTTATCTTCGTGACACACAGTATCGAGGAGGCCGTTTTCCTTTCAGACCGAGTAGTCGTGCTTTCGACGAACCCCGGCGTCGTTCGCGATATCGTCACGGTCGACTTGCCTCGCCCACGCACCGCGGATGTCGCTCGATCGTCGGAGGTGTTCACCGAAATCCGACACCGCGTCTGGCAGCTCCTGCAGTCCAAGGCGCCCGAAGCGCTCCAATAGTCGTTCCTCTGCTGATCCAATCGATACGACGACCATGATTCTAAGGGCCAGCTCCCAGTCTCTACCGACCAAACTCCCGCTATGGCTGCGTTGGTTGCCAGTCGCGTTGTTCGCTGCGCTCTGGGAGGTATTGCCGAGGCTCGGCGCCGTGGATCGGATGTTCCTACCGACCCTCTCCGACGTGCTTGGGACCATGTGGATTCTGCTCGTACGCGGGGCGCTGCTTGAGCATGTGTGGACCAGCCTGCTGCGAGTGCTGGCAGGATTCGGCGTAGCGCTCACATTGGGAGTCTTTGTTGGAACGCTGCTCGGCCACTCCGATGCCAACTGGCGCAGGCTATTCGACCCATTTCTTCGCGTGCTTAGCCAACTCAACCCGTTTTCGTTGCTGCCCGTGTTCTTGCTGATGTTTGGCTCAGGGGAGGCGGTCAAGATTGCCGCTCTCGCGTGGGTCGCCACCTGGCCCGTGCTCTTTTTCTCGAGCGTTGGGATTGTCAACACAGATCCATTGCTGCTCAAGACCGCACGCAGTCTCGGCGCAGCTCCGAACACCATCCTATTCAAAGTAGCTCTGCCCTCGGCCATTCCATCCATCTTCGTTGGTGTGCGGATCGCGGCTGGATTGGTCTTCTTCGTACTGGTTGGCGCCGAGATGCTCGGCACCAATGCGGGACTTGGCTGGCTCGTCCACAACTCCGGCATGAATTATCAGATCGCGGGGATCTATGCGGGAGCGCTCGCCGTTATCTTGGTTGGGTTTGTCTTCTCCCGGCTCCTCTTGAGCCTGGAAGCGCGCATCTTCGCGGTATTTTCAGGGGAGGAGAAGAGTCTTGGAATGTCGCCATTCAAAGCCAAAGCGCCCCCCGTTTCCTCCGTCCACAGCACCGATATCGTGACTCCAGCATCAACGCCTTCCTTGACTCGGAAAGCGTTTCGGTACCGTCGCGCCAATCTGTCGCTCGATCATCGGGAGGCATCATGAAGGCGAAGCACGTCCGTCCGCTGCGTCTTGCCCTGGGAATTGCCCTTCTGCTCTTCTGGGAAGTCTTCCCCAGAGTTGGCCTCGTGGACATCGTATTTGTCCCCCCCCCGTCACGCGTCGTGGCCACGATTGTGCGCGAGTGGCGTGTCTCTGAACTCGGCTACCACACGCTGCTCAGCACTGAGCGAGCCTTAGTTGGTTTTGGGTTAGCCACCGCGATCGGTACGGTGCTGGGGCTGCTGATCGCCGGTGCGTGGCCGCGCCTGTCAGAAGCCATCGAACCGCTGGTTGAACTATTCGCTCAGGCCAACCCCGTCGTGCTCTTTCATATTGTGCTGCTATTCTTTGGAATCGGCGAGGGCGCGAAGATATTCGTTATTGCCTGGATGTGCACTTGGCCGATCCTTTTCAGCGCTATTGGTGGCGTGCGCCAAGTGGATCCGGATCTCGTGCGAACGACTCGCTCGTTTGGGGTCAATGGTTTCACTCTCTGTTGGAAGTGCCTTCTACCAGGGGCCATTCCTTCAATTCTAACTGGGATGCGCCTCTCGGGCGGCTACGCCTTCATCATGTTGGTGGCAACCGAGATGATGGGCACGAGCTCGGGCCTTGGTTGGTTCGTCGTGCAGAGCCAGGAATCGTACCATGCGGCGCGCATCTTTGCCGGCGCTACGATCATTACTGCCCTGGCGCTGTTACTCGACGCCGCGCTCAAGCGGTTCGAGAAGCGCTTGATTCAATGGAAGCCCGATTTCGATGAGCGGCGCGTGCTCATCGAAGATGTCGCCGGCATTGGCTGACGAGAAAGTAGGACGAATCATGTGTTCAGATCACGGATTTAGGAAGCAGAGCGACCAGAGCCCAAATGAAGAGGCCGATATGCCGACTCGTGTCGAAAGCCCACTGGCCCAACTGAGAGCACGCCTCGAGGCTCAATTCATTAAGCGGGTGGAGTCGGGTGAAGCATTCGAGTGTGCTGGCTGTGCTCTGGCTGGGTCGGGAGCGTGCCACTGAGTGCAATCGTGCGGGGCGAGCAGCGCTTCGCGAACGAGCGACGTTACGGATTAACGAAAGAAGGAAGAACGCATCATGAGTCAGGGTAAGATCAAGAAGATTGCAATTTACGGCAAGGGTGGCATCGGCAAGTCGACGACCACCTCCAACATTAGCGCGGCATTGGCCGAGTCGGGGCTGCGCGTAATTCAGGTCGGCTGTGACCCGAAGAGCGACTCGACGTCTACGCTGCGCGGCGGACGCTACGTTCCCACCATCCTCGACACGCTTCGCGAGAAGTCCGACGTAAAGCTACATGAAGTCGTGCATGAAGGGGCCGGCGGTGTTTACTGTGTCGAGGCTGGTGGACCTGCTCCTGGAGTTGGTTGTGCTGGCAGGGGCATTATCACCGCGGTCGATCTCCTAACTCAACTACACGCCTTTGAAGAGCTCAAGGTTGACGTGGTCGTTTTCGACGTTCTTGGGGACGTCGTTTGCGGTGGCTTCTCGGTCCCGATTCGCGAGGGCATCGCGGATCAAGTGTTTACCGTCACGTCCGCTGACTTCATGGCTATCTACGCCGCGAACAACCTATTCCGCGGGATCAAGAAGTACTCGAACTCCGGCGGGGCACTTCTGGGTGGTGTCATTGCCAACTCGATCAATGCGCCTCATGCGCGTCAGATCGTCGATGACTTCGTGAAGCGCACATCCACGCGGGTCATGTCCTACGTGCCCCGCTCGGTAACCGTCACTCAGGCCGAGTTGGCAGGGAAAACGACCATCGAGGCAGCCCCGAAGTCCGCACAGGCAGACGTGTATCGAGGTCTGGCACAGAAAATCCTCGAACTAGAGGTTGGTTCGATTCCTGCTCCGCTCACTGAGTCCGAACTACGCGAGTGGGCAGCCCATTGGGGACGTGAGCTCGTCGCTCTCCAATCAGGCGATCAAGCGTTACCCGTCGCAGTTGCGGTTTAGCCAACATGGAAACAGAACAGACAGTCTGTGAGCGAAGGCGCCATTTGCCAGTCCAAACGTCTCGGCTGCTGGACGGCTTCACCAATGTCGAGAACGTGTCTGTCGGAACGTTGAGCGAGCTGTCGAGTCGGCATCCTTGTTTTGGCGGTGCCGCTGCTCACACGCGCTACGGGCGCATTCATCTGCCCGTAGCGCCGCGCTGCAATATCGACTGTCTGTTCTGCACGCGGGGGATCCACGCCGAGACCCAACGACCCGGAACCGCAGCGCGCGTGCTGCAGCCCGAGGAAGCCGCTCCTGCTGTCGAGAGGGCCCTCAAGCTTTGTCCAGATATATCCGTGGTTGGCGTGGCGGGTCCTGGGGATGCTCTTGCGAGTGATCACGCCCTTCTAGCGTTGCGTCAAGTTCACGAGCAGTTCCCGACGCTGCTGAAGTGTATTAGCACGAATGGGTTGCGCCTCGCCGAACGAGCCGAAGAGGTGTGGGCGGCGGGGATCCGCAGCGTTACTGTGACCATCAATGCCGTCGACCCAGACATCTTGCTGTCGATATGTCCGAGGGTGGTCTGGCAGAAGCATCTGATGACTGGAACGGACGCAGCCAACAAGCTGATCGAACAGCAACTCCTCGGCGTGAAACGGCTATCGAAGCTCGGGGCAGTGGTCAAGATCAATACCGTACTCGTACCAGGAGTCAATGACGCGCACATCGGAGCAATCGTTACTGCTGGGGCAGCTGCCGGCGCACATGTTGGCAATGTGATTCCCCTGATTCCGAACGGGAAATTCCGTAATCACGCCGCACCGACCCAAGCAGAGCTCGATGCAGCACGCAAGACCGCCGAATCGAAGCTGGCAGTAAACCGAACTTGTCGCCAATGTCGGGCCGACGCTTGTGGAGTACCAGGGTCAGGGGTTGACTTCGCCCGGCAAGTATTTGGGAATGATATCGTCAACGGCGATTCGTTTTCACACGGATAGGGCTGTTCCTCTAGGTGTTGCTACGAGCAAGACCGATGGCACAATTTTCTATCTTTGGACGGGTCGAGATTGAGGCGGCGGTCGCACGCCAACGAGGAAGCGCGCGGAGCCTGCTTGGGTAGGTAAGCACGCGTCGCAGCGGTCAACGATGCATCCGCCGATACTGCGGCCTCGAGCTGGACTAGTACCCCGAATCTTTTGAAGTGATGAGTGCTACCGAGGTGAGGGGTACTAGGAATTCGCGCAGCGAATTCGGGTTTGGGC
>JBLNFG010000099.1:0-4215 GCA_050263495.1 Myxococcales bacterium
GCGTTTCAGTCGATTCGCGGATCGCCATCGGCGAAGTGAGGCGCACCGCTATGCAGGGACGTGCCGTGAGACGTGATAACACGCCACCGAGCGTTCTTGTAACGCAGTCCTTACGGTCGACTCGCGTGTGCCCGCGTTTCATACGATTCGCGGATCGCCATCGGCGAAGTGAGGCGCAGTGAGCAGTGCCGGAATAATGGTAGCTTGCGCAGATCACCGAGGAGGCGCCGCCGACCTCGCGGGCTAACCGACAGGCGATGTCGAGGCTCACCCCACCCCGCGCTACTACGCGAAACGAATTGGTCTCGACTCTATCCCCAAACCAACGAGCCGCGTAGCGCGATCAGCCGCGTAGCGGCTGATCCGAAGGACTCTTCGTTGTGGAATCGCGCTACCCGGAAACTACGGGGTCGTTATAAAAGCAATGTATTTGTTGGCCCCTAGACCGGTATTCGGATCGTACCTACCGGCGATCGTCAACTGCCCATGCGCTCCCGCGTAAACCCCTGTACCAGTCGTAAGGTCCGTGTAGTCGACGCATTCACCCGTCGAAAGATTCCAGTATCCAACGTTGTTACCGACCAACGTGCCTTTATCGGTCGTGATTGTGTTCGTTCCCGTATAACGCACAACGTTAGGAACACCTGTCTCGACCATCTCCTGCATGACGAATTCGAACTTGCCATTCAGGTCGCCCGTCAGCGGACCAGCCGTACATAATGTCGCACACTCCACGGCACTCGTCGTCAGCGTTCCAGTCAGATGTCGCACACACGCATCTGCGCTTGGGATCAGACCCAACCCGCAAACCAACCCCAACGCAACTAGCCCAGAAAAAGCCTTCTTTCCTGCTTTCATGCTGCTCTCCCTAGTCTTGCATGATTGATGAAAGTCACCCTCAAACGCGCTTACGAAAGGACGGCTAAACGAAAATAACGCTCGCACTTGCGCGCAGCAAAGGCACACCAACAGCAAAGACTAGGAGTAGTTTGCCCTCTAACGATTCCATTCGCAAGAGGTATTCGATCACTTCAGGGTTCTGTTTCTGTAGGGAACCAGGCCGCAAGCGCCGCGACAGGGTCGCGCTCGTATTCCGAGAGCGCCTTCTGGATCGCAAAGGACGCTTCCACGGCAGGCAACCCGCCTGCCCACATGGATAATCGTCCTACTGCCTCTAAGATGCGATCCGCCGGCGTCCCGAGATGCCTCAGCACTTTGGCGAACATCGCGGCAGTTGAATAGCGACCCAAGGCAGAGAGCACGCACACCGCCAACAAGTAGTTTTCTTCGATCGAGAGCAGGGATGTATTGGCTTCAATCGAGTGGAATCGCATCACTTGCTCGCGCAGTGTGGGATTGCCAATTTTGGCCAAAAACTGAAGGTGCCGCTTGCCCATCCCGGGCCCGAACAGAGTATCGACGTAACGCTCGGTGCACTCGACAGGATCTGTGTTGACCATATTCCTCTCACTGGGTTGAGTTGCCACCCAATCAACGGGCTTGAAGCGTTGGTGTGATGACAAGGTCTTGAATGTTCACCTGCGGAGGTTGTGTGAGTACGAACAGAATCGCCGCGGCAATATCTTCGGGCCGCAGCCATTCGGGCACCTGTTGCGTGAGCTTCTTGCGGGCTCCGTCGAAGCCATTCACCTTGTCATAAATTGGAGTGTCGACCAGACCCGGAGTGAGCGTAGCGACGCGAATCTGCCGCGGCGCCAGCTCCAGGCGCAGAGCGTCGATCAACGTGTCCATCGCAACCTTCGTCGCAGAATAGGCCGCAAATTTGGCACCCGGTAGCTGTCTGGCCGTGATCGACGAGATATGGACCAACGAGCCACCTGGGAGCAGACGCGACACGAGCGATTGGGCGAGCGCAATCGGCGCCACGACATTGACGGTAAGCATTCGTGCAAGTTGTTCAATCGGAAGCTCGAGGACGCTCTGATACGCACACTCAGCCGCATTGCTGACGAACCCAAACACTGACGGGCATACGGCTTCGAGCGTAACTTGGCACGCACGCAGGGCGCATAGATCTGACAAGTCCACCACGATCGGAGTAAAGCTTTCGCCCAGCTCAGACCGAAGCTGATTCAGCCTATCGTGATGACGCCCAAGCCCGATCACACGATAGCCCTTGAGCACTAGAGCCCTGGTGGTGGCTAGCCCAATTCCGGAGGTGACTCCCGTGACGACTACGGTCTTGGCATCTTTCGTCATGCCTGAATCTCCAATAGCATCGATGCGTATTGCCAGCCCAGGCCGACCGCCGTCGCGAGAATCCGCTGACCTGGTACGAGGTGTCCCGAGTCGAGAAAGTGCCTAAGGGAGCATGGGATTGCCGAAGACGCTAGGTTACCCTGAAATGGCAACGTGGTCAGCACTCGTTCGGGTGCGGCTTTGAGGTATTCGCGCAACGTAGTTTGCACCCCGGCCGTGCCCGAATGCGGAACGATCCAACGAATCTCATCCAAGGTGAGTCGATTGCGTTCGAGCAGCGCGAGACTGACTTCGGCCATACTCTTGCCGGCAAGAGCGTTCAGCTCGCGTTGACGAATGTGAGGAAGCAAGTATCCGTCTGCGTCAATCTCCATAATGCCATTCTGGCTACCGTCCGTGCGCACCTCGTAATCGAGGAGACGAATCCCGGGGTGTGCACCGCTCTGAACCACTGCCGCGGACGCGCCGTCTCCAAAGACAAGGGTTGCGCGGGTCTTCGGTCGCATGTGAGACGCCGAGCGATCCGCCGTCAACACCAGCCCAGCACCAAACCGGGCTTGCTGAAGATATCCGTGCGCGACGCTCAGTGCCTGAATGAAACCACAGCAGGCGCAACAAAGATCGAACGCGACCGCGTTCCGAGCTCCAACAGCATGTTGGATTCGCGGCGCTAAGTCGGGCACATAGCGGCGTGCAGTCCAATTGACAAAGATGACGAATGATATCTGGGCAGGCTCAATTGCCGCCTGCTCGAGGGCACGTTGACCTGCGGCGATTGCCATCATCGATTCGGTTTCCGTCTCGTCAGCGTGTCCTCGGCGAAGAACCCCGATCGCGTCCATCTCTTCCACACTCATCGGCGGTTCTAGAGGAGTGAGATGCGCGTTATCGACGCTGTTGCGCGGCAGATACGTTCCAAGTCCGGTAATCGTAAGCTGGTTCATGCGAAATCACGCTGCTCCCCCGCGCCCCGTCGCTCCATGAGGCATCGGCTCATCCATGCTGTCGTTTCAGCTCTGTCTTACCTGCCGCAGAGCATGAGTCTCCCAATCGTGCGCCCGATCGCTCGTCCTGGGCGAGTCCAATCGCGAGAAGGCTTTCCAACTCGCGATGGGTTGGGCCAGATGCCGAAGCAACACCTGCGCCCTGGTCGATACACCAATTCGGCAGTCCATTTGGGGAAGCCTCGCTTCCTGAGCTGGCAATCCACTGCCGCAACGTCCAATCTTGCTGTTCGTTCGCGCGAGCAATCTCCCAGCCTTCGGACACAATCGAGCGGACTCGAGTACCAGGACTCGTGACGAACTCCACGTTCTCTGGCAAGCGCTGCGCTTGAGCGCGAACGAGCACTACGACTTCGTCGGCGGCAGAAGCAATATCGTTGGCTCCCCCCGAACCCACCAAGAGACTCCCACCGGTTCGAGTGGAGTTGATCCGCCCCTTCTTATCGACTTGGGCGGCGCCGATCACCGCCAAGCATCGGCCAGCGTTGCCACACACCACCGCGCCAAGGACGTGTTCCACATCCGTTAGCCGTCGAGCCCCAACGATATTGCGATAGCCCAACAAAAATGGATCGGCGCTTGCGGCATCAAAGCCGGATAGTCCCGTTTCTACCACGATCTCAGGTGCGTACCCGAGATCGAGGAGCAGCAATTGGGCGAGCCTAGCCGCTGCAAACGATTGCCCGATTCCGGCCAGAATCGTGTCGACCTGATCTTCGGTGACACGTCGGACAATCGCCCTTGCGGCGAGCAGTGTTGCGCGCACCTCTCGGGAACACGAGCTCCAGTCCATCGAGGGCTGAGCGTCGAGGGATTGCTGAGCATCGGCCAAATGGGATTGAGGTACACGACTATCGAACGTGCCTTGTGCCGAGACCCTCAGTTGCTGGATAGACTCAGGCGCCGCGCGGGGTGTATCTCGTGTACCCAGCGAACGTGGCCAGCGCCCGGACCAATCGGATCCATGCTCAATGACGAAGTCTCGGTAGGC
>JBLNFG010000100.1:0-17467 GCA_050263495.1 Myxococcales bacterium
CACGGCGCTTCCGACATGTATTGAGCATAGTAGCGACGCATGTCTTCGCTCTTGGTTTCGCGAAAGCGGCGCATCATGGAGCGCACGACCCCCTCGAACTGCATCGGCCAAGATGTCGTGCCGTGCGTGCCCTCCCAGCTGACCTGTACCCGCCGATCACCGGTGCCGTACAGCACCAATTGCCGCTGCCGCTCTGGCAGCTTGGACCAGGGGCGATTGAGGTCGACCTTGAACTCGCGTCCCAAGGCCTCGAACATGCCGAAATTGATGCCCGAGCCACGCGCCATCACTCCAGCGAGTGGCACTATCGCTCCGTCGCGAATGCTCTTGCTCGTATCGGGAACGAGCAGCCGCGGATCGATCTCACCGGTCATCCCAAGCCCGTTACAGGTTGGACACATCCCAAGCGGTGAGTTGAAGGAGAATGTTTGGGGAGACAACTCGGGCAGCGACATTCCACATTGATGGCACGCCCGCCGTTGGCCGTAGCGCACCAGGGTATCGTCGCTGCGCAATACGAGTAAGCTGCCCGCCCCTTCACGCAGCGCCGTCTCTAGCGAATCGGCTAACCGCTGAGGCGTCACGCGCTTTGGTTCGAACCGATCCACGACTAGCTCAATCGTGTGTTTGCGCTTCTTGTGGAGCTGCGGCGCTTCATCGAGTCGCACGATCTCGTTGTCGATACGCACGCGCGCGAAACCACGCTGCGAGAGTGACGCGAAGAGCTCTTGATATTCGCCCTTGCGGTTCTCGGCGAGGGGCGCCAGAAGCGTCACTTTTCCGGAGATTTGCGCCATGCGCTTCAAGATCTCGTCCTTAGCCAAGGACTCGACCGGAAGCTTGCAGGTGGGGCAATAGGGGAAACCGATCCTGGCAAACAGCACCCGCAGGTAGTCGTGAATTTCGGTGGTGGTACCGACGGTAGAACGGGGATTGCTGCTCGCCGCCTTCTGCTCGATCGCGATGGTTGGGCTCAGCCCCTTGATGTGATCGAAGGCCGGCTTGTCGAGCTGCCCCAGGAACTGCCGTGCGTAGCTCGAGAGTGACTCGACGTAACGCCGCTGCCCTTCGGCATACAGGGTGTCGAAGGCGAGTGACGACTTACCTGAGCCACTCACGCCGGTAAACACCACCAACTGCTGTTTCGGAATGCGCAGCGACGGAATCGCGAGATTATGCTCGCGCGCGCCCTTGATCACGATACTCGAGGAGTCACGCTCAACCATGGCGGGGCGAGCCTACGCCAGCACGGGCGATGCACAAGCCGAGGCAGGTCAAAAAACGTCCGATGCGAACATTGCGGCTCGAAGCCGGTACCGCCAGATTAACGAAAGGTACGTACCAGCGACTCGGCCGTACGCCAGACACTCGATCCGATGCCGAGGCGCACGCCGACGCGCGCATAGCGAGCCGCCTCCTCGTCGAGAACGTCGTGCACATCCAGCCACCAGCCGTCGGTACAGAACGTGACCGGCTCGAACTGACTGCACACGGAAACGCGCGTCGATTCAACTTCAGCCTCAATCGCTGAACGCAGGTAGCTTGCCTCGAGCCACGTGGTGCGCTGCCCCAGTCGGAGGATTCCGCCTAAAAACAGTGGGCCCGTGCCGGTATTCCGCTTGTTGAGGTCGATTGCCGCCCAACCAAGCGATGGCCACAGCAGCAACTCCCCGTACCAACGCAGCTTGTTCACGGCAAACCCAAACGGGACCCCGACGTTCGTGAGCACCGCGTAGGCACCGGGCTCGATCACTCCAGCGCCCGATCCCGTGATCCTTGCGACCGCCCCACTGCCGCGCCGATCTAAGGTTAGCAACGCACCGGTACCCAACTCTGCTGCGAACTCCGAATGCGCCCCTTCGGAACTTCCGCCCAATGCAAACCGGAGATTCGCGCGTGACGATGTTCCCCACATTCCAACAATCGGTTCGTAGCTGTCGGCAGCCAGGGATAACTCGCCGTCGAGTCTGAGATCGTATCCGAGCTCACGCCCGTTCGAACCAGGGAGTTGCCAGCGGTTGCGCCCTACCGATGCACCAAGCATCGCGAACCCGCGCTCCCGATCGATCCAAGGCCGCAGGAGTTCTCCGGGAACGGAGATGGCATCATCGAATGGTTCTGCGCCCGCAAGCCCCCGCCCTCGTGCCCAGTCCAAGATTGACTGCCCCTGGGCCACGGAAGGTGCCGCGATCCACGAGCAAAGGACGAGGGTAAGACCCAGCTTCGACTTCACGGTAACCACTAGCCTAGCGTCGCTTCCTGGTTTCAGCCAGAAGCAACCCAAGTTGCCCACAGCAGCGCCCGTTCAGTAGAGCGAGCTCGAATCCTTCAATTCCTGTGGCAGGTCGAGTGAGAGCCCGTCGAAATGGCGTTCCAATCCGTTCAGGTGTCGATAAACCATCAGGTTAAGGCACACCCGCTCGACGTATTTCTGCGTCTCTTGGTACGGGATTCTAGCCGCGAATAGTTCGACCGAACCATGCTTGGCGTGCTTCAGCCAAAGGGAAACCGCCGCGGGCCCGGCATTGTAGGCCGCGACTGCGAGCACCAGGTTCTGCTCGAACACGTCGAGCAATTTGCGCAGATAGGCCGCACCAAGCCGTAGATTGGTGCGCGGCTCTTCGAGTCGCAGCTCGCCGGTGTAATGCACCTCTTCGGCGATTCGTTGCGCCGTGCGCGGCAGTAGTTGCATCAGCCCCACCGCGTTGGCGGGTGACACGATCTCGGGATCGAAGCCCGACTCTTGTCGCATGATGGCAAACAGCAGCTCGCTCGGCAGCCGGTACTCGCGTTCGAATTCTCGAACGAGCGCCGCATAGGGGCGGGGAAACCTGCACTCCCAGCGCCATCTCGAGCCGTCGCTGACGCCCTCGGAGAGCTCGAGCTCGCCACGGATTTTGCGCGACGATGAGTAGACGCGTGGCCCATAACCGATCGCCTGCCAATTCCTGCAGCAGCTTTCGGCGGTGCCTGTCGTCACTTGCTCTTCCTCCGCGCGGTGAGCATCTGCAGCCATTTCGTCTAGACCGAATGCCAGCAGTTGGTTAACACGTCGCGACAACGATGGCGGTGCGCTCGGACGCGGCGTGAGATCGGGTGGGGGTGCGTTCGGACTCGACGGCAGATTGGATGCTGGCACGTTCGGACTCGGCGACAGATCGGGTGGCGGCGCACCCGTATTCTTATCGTCCAAGGCCTTCGGGCTCGCACTCGGTGCGGCATCGTCTAGAGCCTTCGCGCGCGCGCTCGGTGCCGCATCGTCTAGAGCCTTCGGGCTCGCACTCGGTGCGGCATCGCCTACGGCCGCGGTCGAACTCTCAGCGTCTAGCTCGCGTAAGCGAAGCTGGGCCAACGCGCCGCCGAGGCTCAACGGCGCCGTTCTTACGACGTTCTGCCAGCGCGTAGCTGCCAGGGGTTGCTTGCCTAGGCGCTGCGCGGCAAGCCCCTGCAACTCGAGCAAGAGCGGTCGCTCGTCTCGTTCTAGATCACTGGTCAAGAGGCGTGAGAGCTCGAGTTCGGCACGTTCATGCTCCTTGAGCAACAGGAGCGTGAGCGCACGTTCGAACTCGGCCACTTTGCGCAACGAAGCGACCGGGAAGCGTTGAATGAATCGTGTGTAGCGCTCCACGGCTTGGCGTGGCTGACCGAGGGTCGCCGCAGCACGCGCGGCGTAGAATTGGGACTCGATGCTGCGATCACGCCGCTGCCGAGCCACACTGTCGTAGGTGTGCAGGGCGCGTTCCACGTCGCCTTCACGCACGTAGAGCCGCGCTGCGTCGATACGCAAACGGGACGGGTCCTCGTAATTGAGTTCGGCGGCGCGAATCAACAGCTGTGCGCCCGCGATCTGCTCGACTCGCGCCACCTGACGTACTCGTCCGCGCAAGTACGCCTGCAGCGCGGGGTTGACCGCGCCTGCACGTTGGGCGCGCCCCAACTCCAGATCGAGCCGTTCGACCCAGCCCGCTTCAGCCAGCCGCTTCAAGCGTTGCAGACGTTGCGCTGCGTCCAGCACGAGCTTGGCGTCGTCGAGCGCCTGAGCAATGCGTTCGCGCGCCTGCGCGTAATTCGGGGTCTCGACGGCCAGCCATCGCAAGTCTTCGAGGAATGGGTGCGTGCGTTGTGCCTGCTCGTGCAACTTGGCCCGCAACCAACGGTGCTCGGCGATCTTGATGGGCGACCGACTTCCGTTACGCTGCTCCAACGCCGCCAGACCCTTGTCGACCGCGATCAGTGCCCCCTCAGGTTGGTTGATTCGCTCCAGTGTGTATGCGGCCGCGAGCCACGCGCCGCTTCGGCCATGCGTCGCCAGCCACGCCGCACCAACCAAAGCCTCTGCAGTCTGGAGCTGCGCCTCGGCGCGCACGCGATCGACATCTTGCCTCAAGTCGGGGAGCTGCTCGCTCAAGCCTTCGAGCAGCGAGAGTGCCCGACTCCCCTCGTTAGCGCGCACGGCAAGGAACGCATTCACGAAGCGATACGCTGGCAATTGCGCCCGCTCGGGGGCAATTGCCGAGAGTACGTCGCGGGCCTCCGAAAAGCGTCGAGCTCGGTTCAAGTCAACGTAGGACGGCTCGATGCGCAGGGGCGGCGTGCTGCGGGAACCAACCGCGGCAACAACAGGTAGAGTATTGGCGTGTTCGCTATCGAGACCGGCTCGCGGCGAACATTTGAAACCCAAAGCGGCAACGGCGAGTAGAAGTAAGCCGGTGAGATCGAGTGACCGCTGCGCCACGCACTTTCCTTTCACCAGCCCCAGCGGTGCTCGAATCGCAGGAGAAACGTGGTGTACCGCAACGCAAGCGGGGATCGTTTGTCTTCGATGAAGGGCATGAAGTGCATACCCAGGGCCAGGGATGCCCCCCACTCGCGAGCCCAAGCGTAGTCGATGCCCAGCAAGGCGGCGCCACCGGGCTCCAGATTGGAGCGCCCTTTGCCAGTGAGTGCATCACTGAAGAAATAGCCGCCTGCCGCGAGCCCACCCCACGGAATGACTTGGATGACATCGAGCTTGTACGTAATTCCAAATAACGCCGCACCCATCGGCGAAGAACCGTGCCACGAGTTCAGCAGTTCGAGCCGGGCATCGAACAGGTCGCTCAAACCGTAAGCACCGTGGACTACGAAACCAGGTCCGAGCGAGGGATCGTGCTCTTGGGCGGCAATACCTGCCCCAGCTCCTAAATGCCATTGATTGTCGAAGCCCCAAGCGGGTGCCGTAACAGTCACGACGAGCCACGGGATAGTGCGACAGATGCCGGCGGGGATACGCACGGTCACCCACTTAGCACCGGTGACTCTCGACTGCCAAGCAACCAGCCGTTTCACCGCGCTCAGCGACAACAACCGTCATGCGACCGCGCCGGGCCACGCCCGCTCGTGCCCAATCCGCCTAGGTTCAGCGTTGGTATGCGCATCCGTCCCTTGTGCACGAATCCGCGCGGTAATCGAGTGCGGTCAGGTCAACGCTGACCAGCGAAACTGGGCAGATTGTCAAGTGTCCGGCTTGGGTCCGGCTTCGCCCGCTTGGGTCATAACCCTGGTCGGGGCTTGCGTCTCAAAGCATGTTCATCGGATCGACGTCTACGATCAGGTGCACGCGCCGATCGAGTGGTGCCCGAAGTACGGCGAGCAATGCTTGGCGCAGTGCCTTTCGGTCCGTGCTCTTGATGAGGAATCGAAAGCGGAAGCGGCTACGCACCCGTGCTATCGGTGCAGCAGACGGACCTAACACCTCAATCGGTCCAACCCGCTGAGCTCGAACCACGTGTGCGAGTTGGTCCGTGGCGCGCTTGGTCGCCTCTTCGTTGAGCCCTTCACAACGCACCAAACCGAGGCGAGCAAAGGGGGGATACATCAATTCCGCGCGCTCCGTGAGTTCCTGCTCGATGAAGCCGGCTACGTCGTGACTGATCGCATAGCGAATGGCTGCGGCCTCTGGTTGACGCGTTTGGATCAAAACCCGCCCAGGTTTATTGGCACGACCAGCGCGCCCTGCCACTTGAACCAGCAGCTGAAAGGTGCGTTCTGCAGCACGGAAGTCTGGCAGCGAGAGCGCAGCGTCGGCGTCGAGCACGCCGACCAGCGTGACCTCGGGCAAATCGTGCCCCTTCGTTACCATCTGAGTACCGACGAGGATGTCGATCTCGCCGCGACGCATGCGGTCCAGCACCTTCTCGCTCTTTTTGCCCGAAGCCACATCGCGATCGAGCCGTTCGACGCGCGCTTCCGGGAATTGCCCAGCGAGCACCTCTTCGATGCGCTCCGTCCCCGAACCTTCCTCGGAGATGCGCCTACTCTTGCAAGCAGCACAACACTCGGGTTGCGGCATCGAATAGCCACAATAGTGACAGACTAACGTCCTGCGTGTCCCGCGATGCACCGTCAGAGCCACTGAACAGTCGGGACACTCGGCAATCGTGCCGCAATCATCACAGATTAAGCTTGGAGCAAACCCGCGGCGATTGAGAAATACGATGACCTGTTCTTTGGCTGCTAGAGCCTGCTCGATCGCACGCCGTAACGGCAAGGTAATCAGTCGATCTCCGGTGGGACCAAGGCCCATGCGCCGCAGATCGACGATCTCGATCGCGGGCAACCCCGCTGCCTTGCGCGCACGGCCCGGTAACGAAAGTCTGCGCAACTGTCCAGACCGCGCGAGCTGCTCACTCGCCAACGATGGCGTGGCGGAACCGAGCACACACACTGCCCGCGCACGATGTGCCCGCAAGAGCGCCATGTCGCGGGCATGGTAACGCACCCCTTCCTCTTGCTTGAATGAGGAGTCGTGCTCTTCATCGATACAGATCAAGCCGAGATCCAAGACGGGAGCAAACAACGCAGAGCGCGCCCCGATCGCCACTTTGAGCTCGCCCGATCGCAGCCGCTTCCACATGGCGTGCCGCTCCGGATCGGTCAAACCACTGTGCAGAACCGCAATTCTCTCGCCTAGACGTGCCCGGAAGCGGGCTACGAGTTGCGGAGTGAGTGCGATTTCCGGTACGAGCACCAAGGCGCCGCGGTCGAGTTCAATACAGTGCGCGACGGCGTGAATGTAGACCTCGGTCTTGCCGGAGGCGGTTACCCCGTGCAGCAGAAATCCGCCCCCCGCCTGTTGATCAATGGCGGCATTCAGGGCCTGCACCGCCGCGAGCTGGTGCTCATTGAGCTGAGGCGCGCGATCTCTCTCGATCTTTAGCGAGAGAAATGGATCGACGTGCGCCGTCGCAGTATCGAAGGTAACGAGCCCGAGCCGGTGCAATTTGCTCACGGCCGAGTTAGCATTCGACCAGTGTTTTGAAAGCTCGGCGGTGGTGGTAGTGCCGTGTTCGGCGAGATACTCGAGAATGGGCAGAGCTTGTCCCTTGAGCCCCGACTCGGGTCGTTGTGCACCCGCCACCAACTGTACGGTTCGAACCACGCGCCCCACGAGTTTGGCGCCCGTAAGGGACAGCTGCTCCGTGCTCGCAGCCTGACGCTCCACAGCAGGCAGTGCTAGCCGCATCACCTCCCCCATCGGAGCCAGGTAATAGCGCCCCAGTTCAATCAAGAATGCCAAGAGCTCACCTGGAAAGACCGGGATCGGATCAACGATCCCAAGTACCGGCTTGAGCTTCTCGGGATCGAAATCAGGAACTCGATCCGAGACCTCGAGCACAACTCCGAGCACCTTGCGTGCGCGCAATTCGCACAGAATGCGGGCGCCAGCCACGCAGTCTCGACGATACGATTCCGGAACCAGGTAGGTCAGAGTCTGGCCCAACGGCACTGGAACGGCAACGCGCGCCAGAAGCATACTTGACCGTCGCTCTAGAAGGCTTCGCGACGAAATTGCCGCGGAAGCAATGGCTCGCCGTTTCCAAACAGTTCAGGTTGATAGCGTCGCAAGTACGCGAACAGTTCGGGCTCGTAACGCCTTAGGCACTCCATGGGCGCCCGCGACTCGGTGGTGCAGACGAACACACGACGATCGAAGGATGCCGTCAAACAGGTAATCACCAGTTGATCGAACAGCGATTTGAGTTCAGGGCTGGCAGCTAGGGTTTGGAAGTCGTGGCCAAACCGCATTTCGGCGAACGCGACGCATTCATCGGGCCCAGGCGCTCGGCGCGAGCACGCAACGAGCCACAGCGCCGCAGCGGCGGATACGGCAATGTGGAGGCCTCGCCAGAGCCCTCGACGAGTCACAACACGAATCCAATCCCGAACATGGCCCGAGCCGCACTGGAAAAATGGGGCAAACCGCCCAACGTGGATCGGTGTCCTGAGGCGGAGAAGGCCTGAACTTCGTCATAGGCAGACCCGGTCTGCTTCGTCAACAACGCGCCTGCGATGGACAGATCGAGCACTATGCGATCCGCGAATGGTTCGTATGCAATGCCGAACGCGCCCTCGTACCCCACATGAACTGCACTGCGGTCAAGCGTGCGCGTGGACGGGGTAGTCGCCGGTTCGGGAGCAACGAATCGAGCCCAAAACAAGCCGAGCCCAGCATAGCCCGATAGATTCCTACCCAGGCTCAGCATGGGTTCTACGCGCAGCTCAAGCTGGGTTGTCGCTAAATTGGGTTGATAAGCGTAGCGAGTCTCTTGCGACGCAACCGGCTCGATGCCTACTGGTTGATTGCCACGCAAGAAGCTGGCGCGGACTCCGAGCCACCGATACGGCTCGACCTTGACGTCCAGCCCCCATACGGGCCCAGGTTTCCCGGTCCAGCCGTCTAGCTCGAAGGGATGGCTCCAGATCCCTACGACTGGCATCAGGATAACATGTCGATCTGGCTGGGACAGTTGACGCGACTTTTCCGCGTCGACGCGCTCCGATTCGGATTGGGAGCGAGCGCCAGAGTCCGCGGCGTTTACCACGGGCGCAGCCAGGAACATGGTCAAGGCAACTGCCGCGAACCGCATCATGCTCCCCTCAATCCGGCCCCGAAATGCTGCTTGATCGCCGCAATAACCGCGTTCTGGCGCGCGTCCACTTCGGCGTCGGTCAACGTCTTGGCGGCGTCAGGATTCGTTCGCGCTTTCGGATCACGGTACACCAAACGGAATGCCAGCGCGCGACAACCTGGCTGCACTCCTTGACCGGTGAAGAGATCAAACAACTCCACGGACTCGCAGAGTTCGCCAGCGGTCTGCTGGATCAGGGTCGTAACGGCACCTGCCGAAAGCGTTTCAGGGAGCTCGAACGACACATCACGTACAATCGCGGGTAAGCGCGGGATGGTACGATAACGCGGCGTTGCCTTGCCCAATTCCTCGATGACTGCCAAGTCAATCTCGACGATCTGGAGTGCTTCGCCCAAGTCGAAGGCATCCAACACCTCGGGATGAATGGGGCCGAATTGCCCGACGACACATGCGTCGACCAGGATCTCTGCCGCGCCGCGGGGGTGCAGCATGCGCGTATTCGGTTGGTTCGGGCTATGCCGCACCGAAACGGTTCGCCCGAGCAGACGCTCGCATAGCTCAACGGCAAGACCTTTCGCGTCGAACACGTCGACGTCCTCGGGCTTCTTCAGATAACTGGGACGCGGCCCCGCAAGCACAGCCGCAAAGCGCGGGACCTCGACGGGCAGCGCTGCAACGTCATCCGCGAGGCGTGGTCGCAGCCGCTCTGCGGTAGCCGTGCGCGGCGTACCCGGTGGAAGAAAGATGCTGCCCACGGCGAACAGCCGCACCTGAGGCTCGCCCTTGCGTCGAGAACGCCCGACGGCTTCGAGCAAGCCCGGCAACAGCGAGGTCCGTAACACACTACGCTCCTCGCTGAGCGGATTCTCGAGCACCACGCAACTCGGCGGCGCAAACACCTTCTCAAGGGCCGTCGGAGCCACGAAGCCGTACAGCAGGGCCTCGGACAGCCCGAGATTGACCGCCGTAGAAATTACTTCGCGTTCAAGTTGCCCCACCTTGCGCGGGGCCTGTGGGAGCATTGCCGGCAAGGTCGTCGGAATACAGTCGAGGCCGCGGATGCGTGCGACTTCTTCAATCAGATCGGCTTCGATTGACACGTCTGGACGATGCGAGGCGCCGTGCACTACTAACTCAGTGCCAGTGCTCGCGGGATCAATCTGGAAACCAAGCCGCGCCAGAATCCCGCGCGCCTCGTCGAACGGAACCTGAACGCCCAGTAACGCGTCCAGACGCTTCGAGCGCAGTCGCATGGTCGGGGTCACCAGCGCGGCGGTGCCGGCGATACGCTGCTCGGATACAACGCGCCCGCCCGCCAGGTTCGCGAGCAGTGCCTGCCCATAGGCGAGCACGGCAGGAATCGCTTGCCAATCCACACCGCGCTCGAATCGATGGCTTGCCTCCGTATGCATCCCGTGCCGGCGCGCGGTGCGTCGGATCCCGGTCGAGACGAAGTAGGCACACTCGAGCAAGATCCGCCTCGTATCTTCGCGGATCTCGCTATCAGCGCCGCCCATCACGCCGCCGAGCGCCGAGGGATGTAAACCATCCGCAATGACCAGATCGTCCTTGTCCAAGCTACGCGCGACGCCGTCCAAGGTAGTGAACGGCTCTGCCTGTTCGGCCATGCGCACGATGATCTTGGCGCCACGTACGCGCTCTAGATCGAAGGCATGCGTTGGATGTCCGAAGAGCAGGAGAAGCCAGTTGGTGATGTCGACCACGTTCGAGATCGGTCGAATCCCGAGTCGATGCAGGCGCCACTGCATCCAGCTCGGGGACGGACGAATCGCGACATCCAAGACGGCGGCCGCGCCGTAACGCGGACAACGTTCCTCGGCGCGGTTCTCGATCGTGATCAGACGATCGATCGACTCGCCTTTCGCAAGCTGTGCCTCTGGAACACTGGGCGGGCTCGGTAGCGTGAATTGCGAGCCGATGAGCGCCGCTAGATCGCGTGCAACCCCGACGTGTCCGAGTGCGTCTCCCCGATTCGGGGTGATATCGAGTTCGAAGATGGCATCGTCGAGCTCTGGGAATGCGTCAACGAGCGGCGTTCCGGGCTGCGCTGACCCGGGTTCGAGAATGAAGATGCCATCTGCGGAATCTGCGACGCCGAGTTCCGCTTCGCTGCACAGCATGCCCTCGCTCGGTACCCCACCGATGGCGCGACGCTCGAGCGCGAAACCAACGCCGGGCAAGTTGGCACCAATCCCCGCTAAGATCACGAGCCCCGGCGGCTCCGGGACGTTGGGCGCTCCGCACACCACCGTTTGCTCCTGACCGTTACCACGATGCACAGTCACCAAACGCAAATTGCTGCGGCTGGGATGTGGCTCTATCCGACGAACCTCAGCGATTACGCAATGGTCGAAGCGCCGACCCAGGTCTTCGATCCCATCGACGGCTAACCCAATCGAGGTCAGTTTCTCGGCAACAACCACTGCATCTTTGGAAAGCAGGGGGAGCAATTCACGTAACCAGCGCAGCGAGACTCGCATCGTGCCCGGCTCTTAGCACAAGTGGCAAGAAGCGCCGAGGTTGAACGGCCGACGGCCAATTCCTGCGAAAATACGCCCGCTTTGGGCATCGCGCCGAAGTGGCTTCGGGAACGCCGGTAGCGCCAGGCCATACCGCGCAGTCACGTTACTCGAAGCGTAGGATCGGGAGCGACCACGCGACTCCGTACTCCAGAAACGCCGAGACCGCCCGCCCAAGCCAGGCAGACGGTCTCTTGAGCACGCGGAGGCGCCGACTACTTCTTGTCCTTCTTATCCGCGGGCTTCTGGAACTTATCCACGTCGGACGTGATCCAATCCGCGGAGTACTGCGGGATGGTCAAGAGGTCGGAACTGCCTTCGACCTGGATCCACCGATCGCTCGAGGACCCGGTGTTGCCGAACCGGATCACGCGCCGCGCCCCGTCATCGAGCACAATCGAGACTGTCGCCTTCGGCTTGTCGAGCCCCACGTCCGCCGCCGTCTTGCCTTGGGCAAAATCGAGGGCGTTGAGTGACTTGTACGACCTCACCAGATCGTTGACCTTCGACGAATCGAAGCGATCGATCGTCGCGAGCGCGCCGGCCTTGCCCTTGCGGAACTTGCCGGACCACTCCGTCTTCGAGCCCTCGGCAGAATCGTCGTCCTTCTTCTCGCCAGCCCCGGAACCGAGTTTGGTGAACTCAAACGCACCGTGTTCGTTCTCGATCGCGATTGTCTTGACCTTGGCGTCCTCGAACTTGGTAACGCTCAAGTCACGCCAGCCCTTGAGATCGCGCGCATAGAGATAGCTCGAATAGCCTTTGGCTGAATACACGCCTTCTTTGCCGGCAATACGCAGCATCTGACCGCGCGAACCACCTTGGCCAAAGTAGAGATCCGCCAGCACCTTGTCGCCTTGCTTGGCAACCACGTGAACGGCCTTGTCGTCGCTCACTTCGTACTGCGCATAGGCGTCCTTGCTTGGACTGATCGGTTCGTTGACTTTGATGTCCTTGATGTTCTCGAGCAGGCTATTGACGTTTTCCTTGTTGCCCTTCGCCTTGATCGGTTCAACAAGCTGCCAGTCGTCGCCTTCCTTCTTCAACACCACCTTGGTGGGCTTGCCCGCATCTCCGGCGGGTTGCTCGATCGTGATAGTGTCGATCGCCTTCGACTGTTCGTCGGTAATGTCGAGTTTCGGCAAGGCCGCGTTGATGGCCGTGTACGAATAAGTGGCTTCTTCTTGCTTCTGGGCACGCTTCTGGACGTAAAGGCCCGCTCCCAGCAGCACCAGCACGCCCGCCGCGATGTACAGCTTCTGATCGGAAGTAATCGCCATGATTTGGATCCTTTGGAAAGGAAATCGGAGCACACTGGCTCCGATTTCCCCAGTCGAAGTTACGCCGCCTTCTTCACCTTCTGGTTTTCGCGGTAGCGCCAACGGCCAAGCCCGATCAGAGCGAACAGCACTGGCACGCCCAGCGTGAGTGACCACTGCACGCTCTGCTGCAAGCCTGCACGCTTCTGTCGGTACTCTTCGTCGATGCGCTTGACGTCGGCGTCGTTCTCCTTGCCAGTGAGCTTTGGACGACCCAGTGAGGCATAGGTGAGGTTGGGTTCGGTCAAGATCTTGGCACTCGACTCAACTAGGTCGGCATCACCTGTCATCCAGTCCAGGATGTTCTTGACCGCGATGATGGTGTTGTTGAGGTAGCGCTGCGCGTACGGGTTCGCGATGGCCTGTAGCGTCGGATCACCGCCAATCGAGCCCATCATCTGGAATTGCCCACCGAGCTCTTGACCGTTGCCGGCGTAAGCAAACGGATTGGTCAAGAACAGCGAGGACGAGATGACGAGCACGCGCGAGGGGGCAGCTGCAACTTCGGGAGCAGGAACGCTCTCATCCTTCTGACCGGCGAAGGCACTCTTGAGCTTGCCCTTGAGCGTTGCCGCAATGACTTGCTGCGACATCGGTGGCTTTGGCTCCCAGTGAGCCTTGAGCTTCATGTCGATGCTCTCGCCTTCGGCAGTGGAGGTTGATGGCGTGGAACGAGCCACGACCTTAAGCTCCACATCGCTCGGCTGCTTGTCCTTGAGGATCTCCAGACTCGACACGAATGGGAATGCGAGTTCCTGCATTCTGAAGAAGGCGGCAAAGCCCGGATCGAGCAATTCCTCCCCCTTGTCCATGCGCGGGTCGGCCACGACGTGCAGGATGCCAGGGTGCCGGATCTGCTGAATCTGGCCGGTCTGGGTAGGCACGATGATGGCGAACTGAGCGCCGAAATCGAGCACCGCATTCTTCTTCATGTTCACGCCATACCCGGCGAGCAACTTGTCGAGATTATGCGTGGAGAGCGTCGCTTCCATCGCGGGATCCTGGGGCTTGAGCGTCACTGCGGACGCGATCACCACCAGGCTCTTATTGCCCTTCATCAAGAACTCGTCGATGCGACGCAGCTCCTTGTCACTGTAGTCCTTGCGCGGCTGGGTGATGACGAGACCCGCCAGTTCGTCCTTGATCGGCTCGGCCCCATCCTTCAAATCCACGTCTTCGATCGAGTAGAACGGAAACGCCTGAGTCAAGATCTGCTGAATGCTGGGCGACCCTTGTTGCCCGCGGCGAGCAAGGAGGTTGTTGTCGCTGAGCTTCAGCTCGTCCTTGTTGGTAACGACGCCGACCTTGTGCTTGATGTTCTCGGCCTTGTCACGAATCTCGCGGATCTGGTTCGTGATCCAGAACTCGAGCCCCTCGGCGCGGCTCGGATCCAGCTGCGGGATCACGTCTTTCTCGCTCTTGTACTTGAACACGAGGCCCATGTAACCCTGAGCGATCGTAGCCTGATCGCCGCCCGTGGCGCTCGCTTCACCGAACGTCATCGGCTGCAGCCCGGCTTCTTTGGCGCGCTCTTTGAGCTCTTCGGTACTGGCTTCGATCAACGTGAACTTGAACTTGCCGTCACCTTTGCTCTGGTACTCCTTCAAGAGATCGGTCAAGTCACGCACGAACGCATCGAGCTGAGCCGTTCCGCGCGCAATGTAAGCGTCGACTTGGATCGGTTCCTTCAGGCTCTTAACCAGACGCCCACTGCCGACGCTCAACGTGTAACGTTCAGTGGCTGTTAGATCTACACGCTTACGCATGCCGATCGAGAACAGGTTCACGACCACGGCAATGGCAATGATAATGGCCAGGTAGATGCCGGTCTGAGCCGCAACCTTTCGCTTATGATCTTGGGTTGCCATCTTCAGCTCCACTTGCGGCGCTCGAGAGCGCGGAATGCGATGACCAACGAAACCGCGGTCACCGACAAGAAGAAGATCACGTCGCGGGTATCGATCAGACCTCGGGTGAAGCCCTCAAGCCGCGACTGAAAACAGATGAAGTTCAAGGTATTGCCGAGATCACCACTTAGCCGCATTGCTGCCGCTTCGGCGAACCAGAGCAGCAGAAGCACGAAGAAGGTGATGAAGAAGGCGACTGCCTGGCTTTCCGTGAGGGCGCTCACCAAAAGCCCAATCGCGACGGCGGCTGCGCTGAACAGGACCAGCCCGATGTAGCCAGCCCAGATCGGACCACCGTCGAGCGGACCGAGGTTCCAGGGATGCCAGAACATCGCGATGGGGTAGATGGCCGTCGCGACCACCAGCGTGAGCACCAGGCCCAACGCGCCCAAGTACTTGCCGAGAATCACGTCGCTGTCGTTGACAGGAAGCGTAATCAGCATCTCGAGCGTGCCGCTACGGCGCTCTTCCGCGATCAGCCGCATGGTCACGACTGGAATCACCAGGATACTCAAACCAATCGGGGTGAACTCGAAGAGCAAACGGAGGCTGGCGCGATCGATCTGCCAGAACCCGCCGTAGACGAAGATGGCGAGGCCCAACAACAGGAACGTTAGGCACATCACCACATAGGCTAGAGGCGAATCAAAGTAGGAGCGAAACTCTCGTTTCGCAATCGTCATCATCGGTGACATGTGGGTTTACCTTCCACCTTCCGCGTTCTTATTGCCCACGTTGTTGTCGTCGTCGGTCGGCGAACTGTCTTCTGCGTCGTCGTCCTGCGCCGCACGACCGCGGTCGAGGCGCTCGTCCCCGCGCGTTAGGTCGCGGAACACTGCATCGAGACTCTGCGCGTCGCGCCGCAGCTCGAGCAAGGTCCAACCCTTCTGCACCATCAGGCGGAAGATCTCAGCGCGGAGATCCTTGTCTCGGGGCCCCGAGAGTTCGAACTTGTGCGCCGTCTCGTCCGTGGGAAGTTCCTTGATCTTCCTTGCGTTGCTCAAACCAGCGAGCGCTGACGAGAGCTCTTCGGCCTTCGGAGCCGAGCGCCCCGCTTCCGCGTTCTGCTCGTCTACCGTGACGATGTAGCGGACATTACCCGTCCTAGAACGGATCTCATCCAGTGCGCCGTCAGCCACCACGCGGCCCTTGCTCACGATGATTGCCCGAGCACAGGCTTCTTCGACTTCCGAAAGATTGTGAGTCGAAAGCAGAATGGTGCGGTCTTTGCCAATCTCCTTAATGTAACGAAGCACCTCGGCTTTCTCGTTTGGATCGAGATCGCTGGTCGGCTCGTCGAGGATCAGGATCGGCGGATCGTGGATCAGCGCTTGCCCGAGCCCAACGCGTTGGCGATAGCCGTGCGAGAGATGGGAGATCTGCTTGTTCAAGGATTGCCCCAAACCGCAAACCTCAATCACGCGAGTCAGGCGCTTATTGAACTTCGCCTGATCGAGCCCGCGGATCTCGGCGGTAAACGCCAAGTATTCGCGCACGCTCATGTCGTGATAAAGGGGCGCGCGTTGTGGCAGATAACCCAGCGAGCGACGCACGCCCAGTGGGTCATCGAACACGTCGTGACCGTGCACCTGTGCTGATCCCGCCGTTGGCGAGATGAAGCACGTCAGAATGCGCATTGTGGTCGATTTCCCGGCCCCGTTTGGACCGAGGAAGCCGACGACCTCGCCGCGCTTGACCTCGAAAGTTACTTTGTCCAGTGCCCGAACGGACCCAAAATGCTTGGACAGCCCGCTCGCGCTAATCATGACGTCGGTTGACATCCGACCTCCATCCGGAGAAGGGGAATTGAGCCCACGCGGGCCCTCGAGAAAAGTCCGGTTACCCGGGGGGCGGCATCGTAGCTAGGCCCCTACCTCTGTCAACAGCGGGATCGGGGCCGAGCGTCCGAGCGCCCGTCGAGCGCCCGGAAAACCTCCGAACCGAGAAAGTATTCCCGAGCTGCCCAAGATTCGTCACATCCCTGGCTAAGGGCCGCGCGTTGTAAACCTGAAGATCCGCGCCGGAGGATGCGTTACGTGCCGTGGCCGCGACGCACAGACCAAAAAGGCATGGCGCAGAGGCCTTCATTAAGTACGTCCCCAACGAAATGCCCAGCATTATCGGCGACAAACGCCAGGATTGCTTGCCCGGCGCACTCCCCTTATTCTAGCCCTTGTGTCCGAATGGCCGAAAACCGCCTCTCAGACCCGCATTGGTAATCCTATGAATCGAGCAATTCTGTTGGGAGCACTGACACTGATAGTTGGGTGTGGCGGCGAGGAGACCCACCCCCCGAACGTGCCGCCCGAGAGCAATGGTGGTCGTGAGAGCAAAGGAGGTCAGACCGGCGTCGCCGGTACTGTTGGAGGACATGCAGCACTCGCCGGCAATGCGAACGCCGCCGGAAGCGCGACAACGAACGGCGGCACGACGAGCATGGGATCTGCTGCCGGGGGAAGTGCCGCTGGCAATGGCGCCATCGGAGGTGGCCTCAATCTTAATCCGGCGGCACCGATAGTCACGATCACGAGTCCCGTTGGAACGCTCGATTTGAATGACGTCGACCACGTCATTGTCAAAGACCTCATCGACGTCACCTGCAAGGCTGAAGCCGCGAGTCTCACGGGTTCGACCGTCAATGTCGGGACGACCAGTGTCGTGATGTTCGAGCCAGCAAGCACCGCTGCGGTGAGTCCGACGAGCACAACTCCGCTGCCAACAGGGGTCACTGCACGCTTCAATCTGAGTGATGTGCCTTCTGGTTGGGTCACCCTGCAATGCACGGCCCA
>JBLNFG010000101.1:0-3619 GCA_050263495.1 Myxococcales bacterium
CGCATGCGCATCGAAGCGCAGGCCATGGCTCGCCTGGCTCACCCGAACATCGTCAAGGTCATTGACTTCTGGGTTCCCGCGGACGGCGCGCCTTGTTTCATCATGGAATTGCTGCAGGGCCATACGGTAGGCGAGGAACTATTCGAACGCCGTCGGATCCCGAGCGTCGAAGTGATCGAATGGGGCTGCCAAACGCTCGATGCCTTGGCCGCCGCGCACGACATCGGCGTGGTTCACCGTGACATCACGCCCGAGAATCTCTTCCTGCATCAACTGGAGCACCAGCCGCGTCAACTCAAGCTCTTGGACTTCGGCATCGCACGAATATTGGACGAGGTCTCGGAGATGACGCCGACGCCGCTTCGAAAGCCCACGCAGAGCGGCACGCGGATCGGCTCGCCGCGATTCATGAGTCCGGAGGGAGCTCGCGGCCAGAAGGTGGATCATCGTGCTGACATCTATTCGCTCGGGTTGACGCTCTACGTCGCGTTCACCGGCAAGGATCCGTACGAGGTAAGACAAGCGTCGGAGTTGGTGCCCACTGGGCACCCCGGGGCGAAGCATGGTTCATTGGGCCTCGATACCATCCTGGAGCGTGCCCTGGAACCTAAGCGCGAAGATCGTTATCAGACCGCACGGGAATTCCTCGCGGACTTGACGTCACTCCGCCCGATCCGCCGTCACTCGAGTCCGTGGCAACAATTCAGGAGATGACCCATGAAGGCACATGCAAGAGCACCATCGCCAGGGCAGCCCATCGAACTCGACATCTACTGCGCGAAGATGGGGGAAGCGTACCGCGTCTACGTTCGACCCACGTGGCTTCCAGCGTACCTACTCGACTGCTTCGACGAGGAAGGCGAAGCGTATCCGGTCTACCTCGACTTCGACGATCTCGACCGATACATGAAGCGGAGCGACTGCACGTACGTCAAGCGGCAGGCGAAGACCGGGAGCATTCAGCTCTATGCCCGTGACGCCGCTGCCAATGTGATGTCCGTGTGGCTAGCCCAGGCGTTTGCCTCCGGCGAGCGCCCCGGCACTGCTGAATCCGAGGAGCCCTAGTGCTGCTGTCTTCCTACCCGCTCGCTCGTCTCGACTCCCAATCTTTGCAGCGGTCGAACTTGGGCGAGCGTCACTAGAGTCTGGACAGCATGTACCTTGTCATCCGGATCATCGCTCGAGTGTGCAATCGCACGACCCATGACCTTGACACGTCGAGCTTCTCGGCAACCTGTCGATAGCTTAAATCGTCGAAATAGATGTAGCGGATGATGGTCGCCTCATCGGAATTCAGCTTGGCTACGGCTTCCGCGAGATGGGCGTAGAGCTCTGCAAACTGCGCCGCATCTTCGGGATCACCCGACACGTAGGTTTCACCCTGACTAATCACGGCGCCGACTTTGCCGGCGATGAGTGAGGCCGCCCCGGAAGCCGCCATGGCACGGGCGCAATCAGCCACGGATTCTTCGAGCTCTCCGAGATCTCTCGTTTGCGTGGAGGATGAACACGAGAATCCAGCCGCGGTCAACGCCTCGGCTTCCAATGCGCGCAGCCGTTTGTAGACGCGGCGCGGGAGCGGCCCAGCTCGTCGCACGGCGTCGACAACGGCTCCCTGCACTCGAATGTTGGCATAATTGCGGAAAGGAACCCCACGGGTCGGATCGTATCGACAAGCAGCGTCGAACAACCCCTCTCGCCCTGCAGCCCGAAGGTCATCCAACTCGACGCTAGATCCCACGACTCGCGCGATGCCACTCACCACCAGATCTACGAGATCGAGTTCGGAGTGGAAGAGACGTGTTGCCTCGATATGTTGGGGGTCGAGGTTGGTATCCACGTCGTGGGTCATCGGCCGTCTCGAGTCCTAACTGGGTGCACGGTTATGCGGGCGACAATGTTCGGCGGGGCTAAAAACTAGGCTCTTCTTCGGTCAGTTGCCGAACCATGGCAACGATATTGGGATCCGTGCTGATCTGCACACGGAGAGTTAGTCGTAGCGACTCGAGATCATCTGCCGAAAGGCTTCCCCGAAAAGGTGCGAGTGCCTGCTCGACCATCTCGTCGAGGTAAGCGTCGAGGGACGTCTCTCCCCTGCGAACCTTTTTCAGCGATTCGCTGGGAGCGCGCGAGGCAAGCTGGGATGCCGCAAGAGCACGGCCTTTCCACGAGGATGACATTGTCAGATCGTACATCAGAACAGCCGGCCGCGTCCCGGATTTTGTCGAAGTATTTTCGGAACGATCGAGGTCGATGGTCGAAGGAACTCATGCTGCCGCCAAACAGCTCGGTGGCAATTCTGCTTTTCGGAGGGGGGGCACATCCGTCCCCAAAGGAGTCGCCTGTGTCCACAAACGCATGCATGTTCACGTCAAGTCACGTCTGCCTGTGCGAGTGGTCTGGCCCTGTCACAGTAACGATGGTGGTCGCGCTGCTATCCCAGTTGAAGCAAGCAGAGGAGGGCTGCGGGGCAGCAAGCGTGCTCATTCTCACCGTCGGACCGTCTTCAGCAAAGAGCATCGTGCATCGATCGAGCACGTTCGTCGATGTCTTGCCCGCACTGTGGGCATACTGCCAAGAGATCGTAATAGCCTGCCAAGACGAGCATGGAATGCTCGACCAACTCCGGCGGTGCCTCTGTGGTTCGAGCTCTACACTAATAGCGACACTGGCTCGACCGTTAACCTTCTTCGAACTGGTCGACAGCGCGTTCACATATGTCGAAGGTGTGTACCCGCATGACATGCTGGAATTGAAGCGCCGTCGACTGCGCAGTGGCAGTTGGCCCATCTACGAAGCGGAGGAACGGAAGTCGACAGCTCGGACGTCGACTCGGGAAGGATAACACCAAACCACTTCCGATAAGTTCCAGCGAGAAGTCCTCATGACGAATCAAAGAACAGTCCGGCAACGACGTGGTCGATTTGGCGAAAAAGCTGACTTCATTCGTAGTCAGCCGAACTCCATGTCCGCGAAGCAAATCGTCGAAGCGGCGGCCAAGCAAGGGCTCAAGATCTCGGTCAATCATGTATACAACCTGCGCATGGACGCAGCGGCAAAGCCTGGAGGGGGCGCGCGCGTCCTTGCGCGCGGTCGATCCCCATCGCTTGAGCAACAGATACGAGACTCGATCGCAGAAGTCGGTTTGCAGCGGGCGCGAGAAATCCTCGTGGAGATCGCGGAGGTGTTTCGGGGCGGTAGTCGCATGCCGCGCGCGCAAAATGTGCCCCTGCCCTAGTGGTCGCCCCAGGTTCAGATTACACGAGTGTTGCTCCGGTGGACTCTTCTGCATGGTGATTCGATCTGTGACTAGTTCTTTCACTTTCTCTGTGAGCGGGAGAATCGATGCGGCTGAGGCCTCCGTGGCGAACTATGCTGTGGCAGCCTACATCCGATGGGCAGGCATCAACGCTTTCCCTTTGACAGCCCGAAGCGCGCGCACTTGTGGTATGTGACTGCACGGAATTATGTGCTCGAGCAGCACGGCGCACCCTAAGCCCAGGGCTATCGCGCCAAACATGGAGCAATTTCGATCGGTTAGAAGACACTCTTGATCGCGCATCGTTCGTGTGATCTCTTGCGACCGGATTTCTCGCCGGGGAGGCCAATGGACAGGTCA
>JBLNFG010000102.1:0-7728 GCA_050263495.1 Myxococcales bacterium
TATGATCTGGTGCTGAGCGACATGGCCCCGAACACGAGTGGGTTGAAGATCCAAGACCAGCTACGCAGCGCAGAACTGTTTGTTCGGGCAGTCCGTGTGGCCGCCGCGCATCTCCGCGTCGGAGGTGCTTTCGTTGGTAAGCTGTTCATGAGCGGCGAATTCGAATCCGCGCGCGCACAACTCATTATTCACTTCAATAAGGTGAGAGTGCTTCGGCCCGAAGGTACACGGCAGCAAAGCTCAGAACTGTTTCTAGTCGGGCTCGGTCGGCGTCAGTCTGGGTCGGTGGAAGGCGGGCCAGAGGGTAAGAGCGCTTGACGCCGCCGACGGACCCCTGCCTCTTTTGCTGGCTCAAGGGAGCGTTCGGCGCGTCTACGGGTATGTGGGCGCGCGGTTTTTCTTGACGGAGACCTCGGTAACGAGTTTAGGTGAGCTCCACGGGGAAAACCGCCCGTTTGGCGCTCGGCGCCAGGGAGTCCAAGATGCAGACACCGAAGAAGCCCATTAGGAGAGGGACGGTCCTTTATCGGACCGCCGCGCTAGGGGTCGCGCTAGGCCTCATCGGCTGCGGAGGCCAGGTCCAGTTTGCCGGAAAGACGGCGCTGCCCGTATCTGGTGAGTTGCCGCCGCCGCCGCCGCCTCCACCGCCTCCACCACCTCCACCGCCAGAACCACCGAAGGCACCGCCACGCGTGGAGTTGAAAGACAACAAGATCGAGATCCACGAGAAGATCCAGTTCGAGCACGACAAGGCGACCATCAAGGAAGCGTCGTTCGGATTACTCGATGAGATCGTCAAGGTCGTCAAAGAGAACCCACATATCAAGAAGATCCAGATCGAGGGCCACGCGAGTGGCGAGGGTAACGCCCAGCACAATTTGAAGCTGAGTGATTCTCGGGCCAAGGCCGTCAAGAAGTACTTGGTCGATCACGGTGTTGCAGACGCTGCACTGCTTGCGAAGGGCTTCGGAAAGACCAAGCCGCTCGTCGAGGAGAAGACCGAAGAAGATCGCGAGAAGAACCGTCGCGTCGAGTTCAACATCATTGAGCAGGACGTAACCAAGAAGAAGGTTGAGATCGATCCAACCACCGGCAAAGAGAAGGTGCTTGAGGTGTCTAAGTCGACGCTGACCAAGCCCGTCGACGACGTGCCTCCCGCTGACACGGCCAAGACCAAAGCAGTCGCGCCGGCAAAGCCCCCTGCAACCAAAGCAGCGACTCCCGCGAAGCCAGCGACCGACGCAACCAAAGCAGCGGTCCCGGCGAAGCCAGCGGCTGATGCGAAAGCAGCGGCTCCCGCGGCCGAACCGAAGAAAGCCCCAGCCCCTGCTGCTAAGCCAGCGGCTCCAACCCCCCCGGCAGCCAAGTAAGCTGGCCCAGATGGAGAGATCACAATGAAGAAGTCCCTGATTTCCCTTGCTCTCGTCTCGCTCGCTGCCTTGTCTGCGGGCTGTTCCTATGCGGCGCGCAGTCCCGAGATGTACGCCGACGACACTCAGCGCTTACTCGAGTCGAAGTCGGCTGATATCAAGCAGTGCTACGACGCGGCGCTCAAATCTGATCAGAAGCTTGCAGGACGGGTAACCGTAACGTTCACTGTCAAGCCGGAGACCGGTGATGTCACGGACATCAAGGTTGATTCGGCGAACACGACCGCACCTGAATTGTTGCAAGGTTGCGTGACTACCGCGTTACAGGGGTTGCAGCTCACGCCGCCTGATGCACAGGACGGCCTTGCCACGTTCTCGTGGGAGTTCCAGGCCTCTCAAGCGCCGGCACCCGCAGCACCGGGAGCAGCACCTCCGGCGGCGCCCGCCGCGGCGGCACCCCCGGCCCCAGCGGCACCCGCGAAGTAGGCTGGCTGCTGCACAAGCGCAATATCCCCTACCTTGGCTTCCGAAGCTGAGGCGGGGGATACGTGCATTTAGCGCTCGAACCTCCGGAATAGTGTCCTCCGAGATCTGTCTTTGACTTGGTCTGCGTCGCGAGCGGTTCTAGAACAGATCGATGTCCTCCCTCCACAACTCCGCCGTGCAGGTCGGTGAGTTGTTGGACGCGCGATATCGCATTGTGCGTCGATTGGGAGAAGGCGCGGCCGGTTCGGTATTTGCTGCTGAAGACCGGAGGCTAGGCGGGCTCGTCGCGATCAAAGTACTGAAGCCATCGTTGTTCGGCGAGCGCCTGGCTCGCGAGCGCTTTCACCGCGAGATTCGCGCGACCATGCGCATTCGATGCGACTACATTGTGCGCACGCTCGATGTCGGGCACCTCGAGAACGGCATCCCGTTCATGGTGATGGAGTATCACGATGGTTATGATTTGGCGCGCGCGATCGCCGAACGCGGCGTGTTGCCGTTGCATCGCGCCGTGGAGCACACGCTGCAAGTCTGCGTTGCCTTGGCCCACACTCATCGAGTCGGGATTGTGCATCGCGATATCAAGCCGGCGAATCTGCTGCTCGCGCGCCTCCCTGACGGTCGAGAGGTCGTCCGGGTGATGGACTTCGGTATATCCAAAATCGCCGCAAACAGCCCGGATGCAGTTCCCACGAAGCTCACCGGCAATGCCGTGCGCTTGGGATCGCCCATGTACATGTCGCCGGAACAACGCACGCTCGGCCGAGATGTCGACGAAAGAACCGATATCTGGTCATTGGGGATCACGTTGTTCGAGATGATTGCCGGAGTAGTGCCCTTCGACTCCAACCCTCCGTCGCTTCGTAGCGGCTCCGAAGCCCCCTCCACCGTGCCCAGTCTGTCTCGCCATCGTCCCGAAATTCCACCGGCGTTTGACCGGGTGATTGCGAGGTGTTTACAGCACTCCCCTGAGCTCAGGTATCAAAACGTCGCAGAACTGGCTGAAGCACTCACCGCATTCGACGTCGTGATCGAAGGGCGCCCGAATGCCAAATTGGTCGCAGAAGTGCTGGGAAGGCCGCGCCTCTCGAGTGATCTCCGTCCGCTTTCGATGAGCGGGTTTGGCCCGGGCAACACACTTGGTCCAGCGGTGGCGTGCGGCGCCCCGGCACCGTCGCTCAACCGGCGCAGACGCTGGTGGGCGCTGCTCGTCGCCGCTGTGGCCGTAGCGGCAACAGTGGTTCTGGCTGGGCCCCACCACCGTCGCGAACCGTCGCATCCGCTCAGCTTGCGATCGTTTTCCGCGATGCCAGTGGATCCCGCTTGGAGCCAGGCTGCCCGTTCATGGGAAGGGGTCCTCCCCGAAGCTCGTGCAAGAGCTGTCGTACCGATCGAGGGTTCCGCGTTAGCGCCGCAGCCGCACTCTCGCCGTGCGCTTGATTGGTCGAAACCATTGCCGAATAGCCGTACCGCGGGCGCCGCGTCTGCTACGCACGCGTCTCCCAACTCCGCGTTACGCCCCTCGGATGCGACCGGTTTGTCCGCCCCCATGGCGGACCTTGGGTACTGAACCAAGGCAACTTGGAGCGATGCTTCCGTTGCCGGTGTGTGCCTGAGAGTAGAGCGGTTTGCCTTGCCTAGAGCGCCAATCGGTTTGATTCCCGCAGCGAAAGCGCTGAAACCGAAGCGAGCGGGGCGCCCGAGGAGTGAGCACCGCAAGACTACTGCCGTAATCTGAGGAGCGCAGCGACGAGGCCGCCTCGCGCAGCGAGAGGATCGGCGCTTGTAGTAGGGGTTTCAAACTGATTGGCGCTCTAGCGCTCCGTACGTACCCACGCCTTTTGACGACCGCGTACGGCCAGAGACACGTAGAGCGGGATCTTCCAGGCGACGTAGAGAGGCGCCAGCGCTAACGCACTGAGGGAAACCCGATCGCGGCCGTGTCGAAACCACGCCGCAAGCGTTCCCGCGCCGATCAAGACCAACCCCAGCATGGACGGCATCATGGCGAGCATCGGCTTACGAGCTAACGCTCCTACCACGCCACTCGCGATGAGGCTGGTCGCAAGCCCCGACGTCAGTAGTGCAAGCGGAGGAACCGCAAGATCGAGCGCGAGCACCGCTAGTTCAGGCCTGCGCTGTCGAATGCTTTCCGCTAGCAGTCTCGGCCCATGGCTGAGCAGCGTCGAGAGCTGACCGTGTTCCCAGCGCGTACGCTGTGCACGCGCTGCTTCCGTTCGCTCGGGCAAGATCGACCGCACCTTTGCTTCCGCGCAGAACAACGGCGCGTGACCGCTCAGGGCCATCTCGAGACCCATCACCAAATCCTCGACAAGATGGTCTCCAAGCGCAGGCGCTTCTCGGAGTTGATCGAATGGAAACGCCATGCCAGTGCCCGTGAGGTGGCACGGGAAGCCCGCCATTTTGAGTCCCAATGGGCGCACCCGATTGCGCACCAGGAACGCAAGACTGGAGATCGATAGTAGCGGCGTCGCCGTGCGGGGCATTTCGAGTAGGTACTCTGCCTGTACCGGACGTTGTCGATTGAGAGCGACACGAGCGAGAGTATCGATCGCACCTGCAGAAATTTCACAGTCGGCGTCCACGAGGATCACGACCTCTGGCGGATCGACGGCGAGGTGTTCCAAACCGTAGGAAATGGCGTACCCTTTGCCTCGGCGTTGTGCGTCCGCGCGCTCTATCACGGTTGCGCCAGCGCTGCGCGCCAGCTCTGCGGTGTTGTCGGAGCAGTTGTCCGCGATCACTAAGAGCCGATCCCCCTCGGACAGCTGCGCCTTGAGCCCGCGAAGGGTTGCGACAATGCCCTGTGCCTCATCGTGTGCCGGCACCATGATGCACAGGCGTGGCCGCCTGCCCACTCCGCCAATCGAAGACTCCCTCGCGAACGTAGCCGCGGCACACTCGAACGCGAACACGCCCGACGGCAATAGTAAGCACGAGCCCGCACCAAACACGAACCAGAGCGCAGCGGTGAGCATCTAGTACGAAGGCTAGGGCGTTCAGGTCCAAATTGGAAGATTGCCGGCTGCGCGTGAGAACGAGGTGACAGCTGCGTGGGCTACGGACAATACTAGCGTGGCCATGCCTTCAGTAACCCCCACCCCAGGATCAACCGACTCATCCTCGGGTTCGGACAGGTTGTACGCCATCCTTTCGCCGCGCACCGCTTGCGCCCTGATTAGCAAAGACGACCGCACCAGTTACGACGATTTGCTGATACGGATCCGTTATTGGGCCCGACAACTACCGGGCGCAACAGCTCGCGTGGTGGTCTTTGGCGAAAACAGTCCGGCTTGGGTTACCGCCGCCTACGCGCTCTGGTGCAACGGCGCCACACTCGTGCCCGTTGACCACCTGTCGACCCCGGAGGAACTCGCTTATGTTCTCGATGACTGCACACCGGGGCTGATTGTCTGCTCGAAGAGCCTTCTGGCGACCGTCGAACTTGGCCTAGCGAAAGCGCAGCATCAACCGAAGGTCACCTTGCTCGAAGACCTACCGCGTGAGATTCCGCCAGTGTCGGGTTCGGTTGCCCCGCTCGAAGTAGCTAAGTCTCACCTGGCAGCCATCGTTTACACCTCGGGCACAACCGGACAACCCAAGGGAGTAATGTTGTCGTTTGGAAACCTGCTTGCAAACGTGCTGGCAGTCGTACGCGAGGGCTACTTTACGCCCGATGCCCGAGTGCTGCTGTTGTTACCGCTTCACCATGTACTGCCGTTGGCGGGTAGTCTGCTTGCGCCGCTATTTGCCGGTTCCACCGTGGTGTTTGCGCCATCGCTTGCTGGCGAGGATCTCATCTCCACTCTGCGTCAGCACGCTATCACGACGATTGTCGGCGTGCCGCGCTTCTACGACCTCTTGCAGCGGGCGATCCGAGAGCGGATCGATCGAAGTCGGCTCGCTCGTACGCTGTTCGCGCTCGCACGCCGGCTGCGCTCGCACGCCTTCTCACGTTTGGTTTTTCGCGCCGTGCATCGCAAGTTCGGCGGAGCGATTCGGCACCTCATCTCAGGGGGGGCGGCACTCAGCGCGGATACGGCCGAAACCTTGGACGTGCTTGGGTTCCGTATCTGCGAAGGCTACGGAATGACCGAGTGCGCGCCGATGATCACCTTTCCGCGCCTCCATCGGCTAAAAATCGGCTCATGCGGCCAAGTTCTGGATGGTTGCGAGGCAGCCACCACACCCGAAGGTGAGATCATCGTCCGCGGACCGAACGTGATGCTTGGCTACTATCATCGCCCCGAAGAGACCCGCGCGATCGTTCGAGACGGCTGGCTACACACGGGAGATCTCGGACACTTCGACGACGAGGGCTATCTTTATGTTACCGGGCGATTGAAAGAAACGCTGGTTCTGTCGAGCGGCAAGAAGCTCAACCCTGCCACTGTCGAAGCGACCGTCGAGGCGACGAATCAGGCGGTCCGTGAGTTGGGAGTATTTCTGGACGGCGACGCCCTGCACGCGATCTTGGTGCCCAATCGGGAGCAGGTACCCGCAGACCAACGCGCTCACGTGGAACCCTGGCTAAGGACCGCGGCGATTGAGCCATACAACGCGACCGTGGCCCCTTACCGACGAATCACCAAACTGACGATTGTCGACGAGCCCTTGCCGCGAACGCGACTCGGTAAGCTACGACGGCATCAACTACCCGAATTGGCGCGCCGACATGCTGCTGCGCCGAATGCAGCCGAACAACACGCGTCGAGCGACGCCACTGCCCAATTGCTGGGCTTTCTGCGGCGCCAATACCGTCAGCAGGTGTACCCTTCCAGCCGGCTGTCGGCGGATCTAGGACTCGACTCTCTGGGCCGTGTCGAGCTGGCCGTCTTCATTCAACGCGCCTTCGGCATCGATCTACCAGAAGCGCGACTAGCCGACGCAGCAACGGTAGATGACTTGGCGCAACTCGTCGACGAGACGCCCCACACGAGCCATTCAGACTCGGGCGCATCAACCGAGATCTCCTGGTCGGAACTGCTTCACCCAGCGGTGCCCCCGCCGATCCCCCAAAGCAGCGTTTTCCACTGGTTGATCATTTGGCTTTCGCGGATCTTCGTTCGAGCATTCTTTCGTATGCAGGTGCACGGCTTGCCCGGCGACGCCGCTGCTGAAGAGCCGTTCATTCTCGTGGCGAACCACCAGAGCTACTTCGATGGGCTTTTCGTCACAGCATTCCTGCCGCCCGCCGTGGTGCAGCGAACGCTCTTTTACGCTAAGGAACGTCACGTGCGCGGAAGATGGGCGAGATTCTTGGCCCCGCGCTGCAACACCATTGTCGTCGATCCTCGGCATGGTTACCTCACGTCGCTTCAACAGCTCGCCGCGGGCCTCGCACAACGAAAGAACGTCATCATCTTCCCCGAAGGCACCCGTTCCCGTGATGGCTCACTTGGCACGTTCAAGGACAGCTATGCGATTTTGGCGCGCGAACTTGGCGTCTCGATCCTGCCTGTACTGATCGACGGAGCCTACGCTGCCCTGCCCGAACACGGTGGCCTACCTACGCGGCGAGCTCCGATTCGGGTGCATTATCTACCACCAGTGCGAACCGATCCGAGCGAACAACCGAGTGCATGCAACGCGCGCGTTCATGCACTACTCGCATCCGCATTGGAGCGGACCCGACGAGAACACGACGTCAGCGCCTAACGTCCGAATAGTGCAAGGCGCGGGCTACCGGGCGATTCCGCGGAAACCCTCTCAACAGTGAACTCGAATTCTCATGTCACGCCACCTTGCGCGGCACCACAGGGGGCACACGCCTCATCGGTGCGGTCGAAGCAGGGGCTAGACCTCACGGTGAGAGTCCGCAGCCTACGACCATGCTCCGCGAAAAACTCGA
>JBLNFG010000103.1:0-4671 GCA_050263495.1 Myxococcales bacterium
GACGGTGATGATCGCGCAAAGATTGGATTGCCGCAGATTGGTACGCGTTTCTATCAAAACGGCGCGACGTTCGGGCCACCGCAATCTCGACTCGCGCAAAGAGCTTTTTTCGGGTTGCGCCCCAACCCCAATTCGCGGACCTTCTCGTTTCTTGGGTCGCGCCCACCCCCCCAATTCGTTTCGCGAGTTGCCAGTACCCGAATCGTCTGAGGTGAGGGCGCTTCGAGTGCAGCTACGGCACGTACACGTTGCGATCCCCGTGCAGCAGATTGGTTTCTGATCTGAATACGCACGCTCAGGCGTCGCGTTCAATGATGTGATTGGGCTGCTAACGCAGTAGAGGCCTGCACCAGGTTCGATCATCGCAACCCGGTTGAACCCGTCCTCCTAGATCGCAAGCGGGCGAGGGTCCAGACACGGGATAGTTGGCGAGGCCGCCTTCCAAAGCCAACCCCGACATGGAATCCGATGCCGCGCCCACCGGCACATCAAAGCCCATTGCCACCCCGCTCTTGCGCGGTTTAGCTACGGCCAGCCATTGCAGCTGCGCTTCGACGTCATACCCACCAGCGAGAGGCTAGCACTACTGCCGAAAACATTCGGATGGATGAGGAACATGCGAAGAGGCAAACACGTCAGCGTGACAGCCACGTCGCTCATGCCAATTGTGACAGAGCGGACAACGTGGCAACCACGTGACGAGGGCGCGTGCAATGGCGAGTCGTATGGTGACGAACGAGTCGGCGAAATGGCGTTCAGGCCGCGAGATGGAGCGCGTTGGGGATACTTTCCCCGACGGCCGAGGGGGGAAACGCGCGGGCTCTTTCCGCGACCACGAACGCGTAGCAGCAGATGACCACTGACACGTGACGGTGCCACCCTGGAAACGATCGCCCCTCGAAGTGATCGAGGCCAAGTTCACCCTTGAGGTCCTCGTACATTCGTTCCGTTCGCCAGCGTTCTTTGATGATCCGCACGTTCTGCTTGTGGCTCATGCGACGCGGTAACGTCGTCAGATAGAACTTCGCCGCTTGGTCATTGTCGAGCGACCACTCGATAACCAGCCATTGCTCCTCTCGTTCATCTAGCAGGATTCCGTCGTCGTGTGTCGTCTTGACGCGGCAAAACGAGAAGCGCCCCCAAAGGGTATCATTGCTGCCATCACGCCAGCAGACTTTGCGGCGCTTGCGATGCACAATGGTTCTGGCCAGGTCTTTGGCGGCCATCGGTTTGCCAAGTTTGCCGTTGGCACGGATACGGCGAACCTTCGTCGTCCCGTGGATTCCCACGGCATAATCGAGTCCAACGCTTCGCACTCTGCAGCGGAACTCACTCGACTCGCCGTAGCCACTGTCAGCCAGAACAACCTCACCGGGGATCTCGTTGCGTTTTGCGCGTCCGTCTCGCTGCTTGACATGGATCCTGCGCCAGGGATTTGCGTAGCCCGGTCGCTTCAGCGGGCAGGGAGTTCACCATGGTCAATCACTCGTCGCGTCCATCCAGCTTCGAATCGCAGCTCGAAGGGCGCGCTTCGGTCATGCGTCGCAATCTCACGCTCTCGGAATCCGCTCTGTGGCTTCATCTCTCCGGCAAGCGCCTCGGCGTCGCTTTCCGGCGTCAAGTGCCGCTTGGACGCTACATCGTTGACTTCCTCGCTCCCTCACTTCGTCTGATCGTGGAAGTCGCCTTTGGCATCATCGGCGCGTCGCGGCTGACGAGCGCCGCAACATGGTGCTCAAGCGCATGGGCTACGCCATCTTGCATCTCGAGGCGGCGCTCGTCATGCAGCAGCCGTTGGTTGCCGTCGAGCGCATTCGCGAAGCCATCGTGGCCGTGCGGTAACTCACGTCACCGTGCCGCACGCCGAGAGCTCCGAACCCCGTACTGCGGAGTCGTCCGCTGCTCTGCAACTCGCAGCGGAGACGTTGGCTTCTTCGTCCGCGCGATGAGCGGATACCGTTTCGGATCCTCGAGTTGACAGAGATCGAGATCAACGTCGAGTTCGGGCCAATGCAGGATGTGGTTGCCCTCGATCTCGACGGCGAGGATGTTGGCAACGGTTGCCTGCTTGAACCAAGGGAACTCGCTGAACCACAAGAAATTCTCGCGCCCCGTCGACTCAACGAACAGCCAGAAGCCGTGCGCCGACATGTGCTGTACCTCAACGGGCGACGTGGTCTTCTTAGATCTTGGGGATTTCACCCGATTCAACGTGTCGAGTCTAGCGTAGAGCCGCCGTCCGAGTAGCGTCGGATGCTCGTCGCACGAACAACGACCACCCGCATCCGTTTGCACGCCGCCCCAGCCCCACAAACCAAGAACGCCGCAGTGTCACTTACATGCGGCGTAATCTTGCGGAGAGGGAGGGATTGACTGGCCGCCTGCGGCGCCTGCCGCTCGCTTTGCTCGCGTCACCGTCGCCCGCGCCGAAACGCTCCACTGCGTGTTGTGCTGCCTCCACCGGTCAGTGCTTCGCACTGCCCACCTCCTCCAACGCCATGCTCGGTCACCTGCGGCGACCTGCGGGTGGCGGGAAGGAGGTCGTTGTGGTGGGTGAAGTGACAGCTCCTCCCGTCCACGCGCAGTGAAGCGCGGATCGCGAACGAGCATGGATCGGGGAGGAGCAAGCTGACGCGCGCAGCGCGGAAGCGGTGGTGGGCAGCAAAACAGTTGCCCATACACATGATTCTTGAATGCCTCCACCCGTCGCCGCTGCGCGGGCGCCGACCTCCTCCAACGCCATGCTCGGTCGCTGCGCGACCTGCGCGTGGCGGGAAGGAGGTAAGAAAGGCGACGGGAGAAGGCTCCAACTTCTCCAAGAGCGACCAACGGCCGGTCCCAGTCTAGCAACCGCGCCAGGCCATCTGCCGCGGCGGCTCCATGTCATGCGCAATGCTGGCAGCGGATGGGAATGGCCGCCTGCGGTCATTTGACCTGCTTTAGCTTCGGGGCTCGCGGGCGGCCCTATTGAAGGCTAGACTGTTCCCGATGCAACGTGGCTATGTTCTGCGAGGAAGACTCCGCGGTCGACGAATTGACCTCGACGAGTCGGTAGAGGACTTTGATGGCGAGGTTGAACTCTTCGTCAAGCCACTGCCGCAGAGCTCGCATCTTGCTCCAGATATTCTCGACGTTATTCGGGGCCTTCCGCCAGGCAACCTGAGTAAAGAGGATGTGGACGCTCGAATGCAATCCGTTCGTGCGGGGTGGGACGAGCGTGGCTGACCTGTATCTGGATGCGTGCTGCTTCATCTACCTCGTCGAGGGCGCTCCCAGATGGCGTCGGCCATTGCAGCAACGCATTCAGTCCCTTCCTGACGATGCTCGTGTTCTCACATCTCAGCTTACGCGATTGGAATGCCGATCCAAACCATTACGCGATAATGACCAGACGGTCCTGGCGTTGTACGATTCATTGTTTTCAGCAGGGCGCGTCAAGCTGATCGACATTGGTGCGCCAATAATCGACAGAGCCACACTTCTTCGCGCCGCGTACAACCTGAAGACACCAGACGCGCTTCATGTGGCATCGGCTATCATGAGCGGCGCAAGTGTTTTTCTCACCGGCGATTCGGCGATCGCCAGATGCGCAGACATCAAGGTGGAAATCATCGTTCCCGACGATCAGTAGGTCCACGAGTGAACGCTCGGTGGAGGGGATGGTTCGCGAGCGTGACTTTCGCGTATGGTGCGTAAAATGGATCAAGCGCAATTGTCGCGGTTTCGGTGTAGAGAGCCGTGGTGTCACGGGGACGCCAACCGAGCATATGCCTTCAGTTCCTCCTTGTTGTGTTCGCTGGCTGGGTGAATCGACACCAGCAGGCTGTGATCGAGTACCTGCAGGCGGAAAATCAATCATTGCGCGAGCAGCTTGGCAAGAAGCGGATTCGCTGGACGGACACTCAGCGTCGGCGGCTCGCAGAGAAGGCCAAGACCATCGGTCGGTCGACGCTTGCTGCCCTTGGCACAGTCGTCACTCCTGACACGCTGTTGCGTTGGTACCGGAACCTGGTCGCGACCAAGTATGATGGTTCGAAGAAACGCGGCCCGGGACGGCAGCGAACGAAAACGGACATCGGCACGCTTGTCATTCGCATGGCACGAGAGAACCCGTCCTGGGGATACACGCGAATCAGAGGCGCACTCTTCAACCTGGGGCATGACCTCGCCCGCAACACGGTCAAGGCCATCCTCAAGGAGCGCGGAATCGAACCCGCGCCGGAACGTCGGCGCCATGCGAGTTGGCACACGTTCGTCAAATCCCATCTTGGCGCGATTTCTGGCGCGGATTTCTTCACGGTGGAGGTACTGCGAGGGTTCGGGTTGGTTCGATGCTACGTCTTCTTTGTCATCGACATTGCGACGCGGCGTGTGCATATCGCTGGAATCACCGATCAGCCGAGTGAAGCCTGGATGAAGCAAGTTGCACGGAACCTAACCGATTGTGTGGATGGCTTTCTGAAACAGACGCGGTACTTGGTCCTTGACCGCGATCCGCTCTACACGAAAGCGTTCCGAGCGATGCTCAAAGACGCAAGCGTCAAGATCGTGCGCCTGCCGGCGCGCAGTCCCAACCTCAATTCCTACGCAGAGAGATGGATACGCAGCCTTCGAAACGAGTGCCTGTCCCGAATCATCCCGCTCGGTGAAAAGCATCTTCGGCGGACGGTC
>JBLNFG010000104.1:0-8315 GCA_050263495.1 Myxococcales bacterium
TAGTAGGACTCGATCGCGCCGAAGACATTAGCGCAGGCTGCCAACCGTTCCTCCACTGCAGTGCGAGCGAGTTTTCGTGCCTCGTCTGCACTAGGTGCGGTGACATACACAAACACGCAGTCGGTCATTGGGCCATGTTCCCTTCTAGGTGCTCCACGGTTCGGGCAGCGCGCGACGAATGCCAGAATCGCTGGGCGCCGTGGCCCCGCGCAGTGTCTCCACTTGGTGGATGATGCTGCTTCGGGCCGCTGCGGTTCTGCCGTTTTCGTTGCGAGGACCGAACCCTCCAGTGCTCTTGGTTAGCGCACGCTTCTCTTCTTGTCGCGCACGTTATATATGCTGCCGTGCCTGGAGATGAATCCGTGACCAGTCCAGCCCCAACCTCCCTAGTTCTGACTGTTCTTAGCGACGACCGACCAGGATTGGTCGAACGTTTGAGCCAAACGCTCGCGGCACACCACGGAAACTGGGTAGAAAGCCGTATGGCGCATCTCGCTGGGCAGTTTGCCGGAATTCTTCGGGTCGAGCTTCCCAGCGATCAGACCGCCGCATTCCGGACCGCTTGCTCAGCTCTCGCCGTTGATGGCCTGCGCGTCTCGATTGCCGAGAGCCGCGGCCCTGCCTCCGTCGCAGAAAGCCGAGTGCTCAGACTGGAGCTCGTGGGGCAAGATCGTCCAGGCATCGTTCGAGAGATCTCCCACGTTTTGGCGCAAAACGGGATCAACGTCGAAGAGCTCACGACGGGCGTCGAGAGCGCACCAATGTCGGCCGAGATGCTGTTCCACGCGAACGCGAGACTCTCCGTCCCGCTCGACCTCCCCACGGAACGGTTACGCCGTTGCTTGGAACCAATCGGGAACGACCTCATGGTCGACTTTGCCCTGTTACCGTCCAAGTAGACGGGGAAAGTTGCTCAAAGCAGACCGCGCGCATGCGCGGTGAGGATCGCCGCGACGTGCGCCGCGTGGTCGATCCCACCATTTAGTGCGTCGTTGACGAGTTCGGCTTTGGTGCGAAGGCTAACCTCTAGCACCTCACTCGGATCCGGATTGGATCGCCCTGAGAAGCGAACGTTGGGAGCGACAAAGAAGTGTGCCCGGTGAGTGCTGCGGTGTGGCTCCGGAGAAAGCTCGACCAACGGCAACAGTGTGTCGGCGCAGTACCCCGTTTCTTCGAGGAGTTCACGCTTGGCTGCGATGGAAGGTGACTCACCTGGATCGATCACCCCTGCGGGAAGCTCCAGGCTGGCGCGACCTAGGCCGTGTCTGTATTGACGCACCATGACCACCTCGCCGTCCTCCGTGAGTGGCACGACGGCTACCCAGCTCGGCGTCTCCAGCAGGTGAAAATTGCTGATCGTGGTGCCGTTGGCCAGTTGCACCTTCTGCTCGTGTAAGCGCATCCAGTGCTGGTCGACTAAGATCCGATCTTCCAGAACAACCCAAGGATTCATTGGAGCAGAACTAGTCCGTCGAGCGGCCGTCGGCCAACTCAATTCCCAGTTGGCGCAGACGCACAGAGATGGAAGGTGCGCGTTGGTTTGGACGGTGGCAGCAGACAAGCGATCGGCCAGTTAGAAGTGTGCTCCACCGTCCGCCGAGGGCGGGCGTCTGGGGCTGGCGCGATGCTCTTTGAGCCCAGAATTGGCCTACTGACCGCCCGCGCGATACTTGATAGGCATCCCGCTTGCCCGAGGTGCGCCGTTGCATCAGAACGGCGGCGGCACCGCTAGCGGTCGCCCAGGAGAACTGTTTCATGCTCGTATTGCGCGGGTCCACTGCCCTCTCCCAATTTCGGATCGAGAAACTCGTTCGCTCGGTTCAAGCTCGGTGTCCGAAGGTATCGGCACTCACTGCGCACTACGTCCATCTGGTCGATACGCAGGATGACCTGAACGAAGCAGAGCGTCAGGTGCTCGAGCGCCTGCTGGATTACGGTCCGTCGGGTCAAGACGCCCCATCGCACGCCAGTCTCCTCCTAGTCGTTCCGCGGCCTGGCACAATCTCGCCCTGGTCGTCGAAGGCCACCGATATTGCTCATGCGACGGGGCTCGCCAAGGTCACACGCATCGAGCGCGGCACGGCATTCTACCTCGAGACCACCGATCGAAAGCCGTTGAGCGCAGGAGAGATCGCGCACGTTGCCGCATCGGTACACGACCGCATGACGCAAGCGGTGTTCTTGCGGATTGCCGACGCGGCTCAGCTTTTTCTGCACGCAAAACCGAAGCCCTTACAGCGGGTCGACGTCTTAGGTGTCGGGCGGAGCGCCCTGGCCGAAGCCAATTCGGATCTCGGTTTGGCCTTGGCCGAGGACGAAATCGACTACTTGGTCGCGAGCTATCGGGAGCTCGGACGCAATCCGACGGATATCGAGCTCATGATGTTCGCGCAGGCGAATAGTGAGCACTGCCGACACAAGATCTTCCGCGCTGACTTCGTGCTGGATGGCGAGCGCATGCCGCACACGCTGTTCGACATGATCCGCAACACCCATCGCGAGTCCCCAGAGGGGGTTCTTTCGGCGTACCAGGACAATGCGGCAGTATTCGAAGGGCGACTCGGATCGCGGTTCTTCCCAGATCCAGTGACGGGCGTCTACGGTCGGCAGATTGAACCGCTTCACGTCCTGTTCAAGGTGGAAACGCACAACCACCCAACCGCGATCTCACCTCATCCAGGCGCTTCCACCGGCTCGGGCGGTGAGATTCGAGACGAAGGCGCGACGGGGCGAGGCTCAAAACCAAAGGCAGGAGTGGTGGGATTTGCCGTATCGAATCTCTGCATCCCAGGCTTCGAACGCCCCTGGGAAGCCAACCCCATCGGCAAGCCCGAGCGCATTGTCTCGGCGCTCGACATCATGATTGACGGCCCGCTCGGTGGCGCCGCCTTCAATAACGAGTTTGGGCGCCCCAATGTTGGCGGAACATTCCGCACCTACGAGCAGGCCGTCCCTGGTACGACGGGCGTCGAGGTGCGCGGCTATCACAAGCCAATCATGTTGGCAGGCGGCGTCGGAACGGTCCGCCCCGAACACGTCCTGAAGACGACCATCGCTCCGGGAACCAAGATCGTGGTCCTCGGCGGTCCTGCGATGTTGATCGGCCTGGGAGGAGGAGCTGCCTCGTCCATGGCGCAGGGGGCAAGCTCCGCTGATCTCGATTTCAGGAGCGTGCAACGGGACAACCCCGAAATGCAGCGACGTTGCCAAGAAGTGATCGATCGCTGCAATGCCCTTGGGGAACTCTCTCCCATTCTGAGCATCCACGACGTGGGCGCGGGAGGGCTTTCGAATGCGCTTCCCGAACTGGTCCACGACAGCCATCGCGGCGCAAACTTCGAGCTTCGAAGCATTCCCAACGCCGAACCGGGAATGAGTCCGATGGAGATCTGGTGCAACGAGGCACAAGAACGATACGTCTTGGCAATAGCCGCCGAGCGGTTCGAAGAATTCCGCGCGATAGCTGAACGTGAACGTTGCCCGTACGCGATGGTGGGCGAGGCCACCGAGGCCGAGCATTTGCGATTAACGGACGGCCATTTCGGCAATCTGCCGATCGATCTACCGCTGAATGTGCTGTTCGGAAAGCCGCCCCGCATGACGCGCATCGCGGAGCGACGCTCGCGTCCACTCGAGCCGTTCGATACGAGCTCGATTGACCTGAGCGATGCCGTCTCCCGGGTGCTCCGCGTGCCATCGGTGGCAGACAAGACGTTCCTGATTACAATCGGCGATCGAACCGTAACAGGCCTAATTCATCGCGATCAGATGGTTGGGCCGTGGCAAGTGCCGGTAGCCGACTGCGCGATCACCCTCGCAGACTACGATGGCTACGCGGGCGAAGCCGTCGCGTTAGGCGAACGCCCCCCGTTGGCGTTGATCGATCCGGCAGCGTCAGCGCGAATGGCCGTCGGTGAGGCGATAACGAACATCGCGGCGGCTCCCGTAAGCCGACTCAGAGACGTGAGGTTGAGTGCCAATTGGATGTCAGCGGCAGGATATCAGGGCGAAGATGCTGCGCTCTACGACGCCGTTCGCGCGGTGGGTCTTGAGCTGTGCCCGGCCCTAGGCCTGTGCATTCCCGTTGGCAAGGACTCGATGTCCATGAAGACTGCGTGGGATGACGGCACAAAGGCGGTTGTTTCGCCACTCTCGCTGATCATCACGGCGGCAGCGGCGCTCTCTGACGTTCGGGGCAGCTTCACCCCGCAGCTGCGCACAGAAGGCGAGTCCATGCTGCTCTTGGTCGACCTCGGGCGAGGGCGAAATCGACTGGGTGCATCAGCGTTGGCGCAGGCGTACTGCCAGTTGGGCAACGAGGCTCCCGACGTCGACGATCCGCGCTTGCTCGACGCATTCTTCCGGGCAGTTCAGGAGCTGCGCCGGCGTGAACTCGTGCTTGCCTACCATGACCGCTCGGACGGCGGGCTCTTGGCGTGCATCTGCGAGATGATGTTTGCCGGCGCAGTCGGCGTCACGCTGACGTTGGATGAGCTGTCCGCCGATTCCGTCGCAGTGCTCTTTGCAGAGGAATTGGGGGCCGTGATTCAGATCCGAAGCGGCGATCTCGCCCGGGTACAGGCGATATTTGGCCAAGCGCAGCTTCCAGCCGAGTGCCTTCAGGTCATCGGAGCGCTCCGCTCCGATGACCGCCTGGTCATCGAACGCTCGGGCGAAATCCTGTTCGACGAACAGCGGGCTGCGCTTCGGCGAATGTGGTCCGAGACGTCGATGGCTTTGCAGTCGTTACGCGACGAACCGCGCTCGGCTGCAGAACAATTCGAATTGGACACCGACGCAACCGACCCCGGGCTCCGTCCTCGCGTCAGCTATCGCCCCGAGGAGAACGTGGCCAAGGGGTTTCTCGAGCAGATCGTAGTACACGAACGTCCACGACTTGCAGTCCTTCGCGAACAAGGCGTGAACGGTCAGGTCGAAATGGCTGCAGCGTTCGAGCGCGCCGGATTTAACAGCGTCGACGTGCACATGAGCGATCTGCACAAGGGTCGGATTAATCTCGACCAGTTCCGCGGCTTGGTTGCATGCGGCGGCTTCTCGTACGGCGACGTGCTCGGCGCCGGCCAGGGCTGGGCCAAAGCCGCCCTGTATCAGACGGCAACCCGCGAACAACTCGAGCGGTTCTTCAAACGACCAGACACCTTCTCTCTTGGCGTCTGCAACGGCTGCCAGATGCTTGCGGCGCTCAAGGACTTGATTCCTGGTGCCGAGTCATTCCCCAAGCTGTTGCGTAACCGTTCCGAGCAGTTCGAGGCTCGTTACTCGCTAGTAGAAGTCGTTGAATCGAACTCCATTCTCCTAGCGGGTATGCAGGGCTCCTTGCTCCCGATTGCTGTGGCCCACGGTGAAGGCCGCATGGCGTTCGACGACGGAGGCGCGGCGCTGGCGCGACTGCAACGGGAAAACCAGTTCAGCCTACGTTTCGTGGATCACCACGGCCGCCCCACGGAGCACTATCCAGAAAACCCGAATGGCTCCATGGGGGGCATCACTGGTGTCTGCACCAGCGACGGACGCGTCACCATCATGATGCCGCATCCCGAGCGTGTGTTTCGAAACGTCCAGCTTTCCTACTGCCCGGATGATTTCACGGGCGAGGCTAGCCCATGGCTCCGACTGTTCCAGAATGCGCGCAGGTGGGTCGGGTGAGCGCACGTTGCTTCAGAGCCACGCTCGCTTGACCAGCTCGAGGGCTTGCGCTGACAATGCGTCGGCTCGCGCGGTGTTATCTGCTTCGGCATAACAACGCAGTTCTGGCGCATTACCGGAGGCACGCAGGTGGATAATCTCGTCCGTCTTGGTTGTGCCGCGGATCCCGTCCGTCAAATCGATCGCGCTGAATTCGCCTACGAGCTGAGCAAACAACTCATTGAATGCGGGGAGCCCGCCGGCTTGCAGCGCGGTGAGTCGCGCACGACTGATCTCGTTTGGAAACTCTTTGATGCGACCGCTGGCGGTAGCACGCGCCGGGAGAGCGCTTTCGAGCGCGCTAACACTGCAGCCGGCTTGCACTGCGGCAGCGAAGACGCTCAGCATCACGATCACGGGATCGCGCGTTGGTAGGGGCGACAGGCGCCCTCCTCCAGGTACGTTCACGGGCGTCGCAGTGAGGAATCCACCATTCGCCTCATAACCGACCACGGGTTGGTGCCCCTTTGCCACGGCTTCATTCATTGCGGCAATGACGTACGGGGATCCTATCCTCGTGCGCTCGACGCAACCGAAGGCTCCGGAGCGCTCGACGACGGTGTTTGAACTGATGGGCGTTACCACCGCACTCGCCTTGAGGAACCGCGCAGTAAGCACGCCCAAGACGTCGCCACGCAACCACTTGCCACTCTCGTCAGAGACCAATGGACGGTCAGAATCGCCATCCGTCGAGACGATCGCGAATGGTCGATACTCTTTCGCCCATTCACGTGCGCTTGTCACGTCTTCGGGTCGAATCGCCTCCGTATCGACCGGTATGAATTGCTCCGACCACCCGACGCGAATCGTCTCTGCCCCGAGTCCGTCCAGGATCTCGACCAACAGATCACGCCCGACCGCGCTGTGTCCGAAAACCACGATTCGCTTTCCCCTCAGGAACCCGTTGGGAAATGCCTCCAACCAGCGGGCGACGTAGCGACTGGACGCTGACGGATCCGCGTCGGGCAGATTGGTGCTCGTCCCCAATCGCAGCTGCCCCTGTGCGTCGAAGTCATCCTCGAGTCTCACTACTTCCGAAACTATGGCAGCCTCATCTTCTTTGAGGATCTCACCCGTCGTCTTGTTGAACTTGATCCCATTGCGATCGTCTGGAATGTGACTTCCCGTCACCATGAGCGTCGGGATCTTACGCTCCAAACCCACCAGCGCGATCGCTGACGACGGCACCCTCCCGGCATGAACGATGGAATGTCCAGCCTGACGAACCCCGTGTGCCACTGCCTGCATAATGCGGCCCGTGCTCGATCGTCGATCGCCAGCAATGCCTACGGGACTGCCCAGCGCAATCTCGCCTCGCCGGCGCAGCGCCTGCAAGAACCCGAGTGTGTAGGCGCAGCACACTGCGTCCGTCATGGCACTAACTAAACCACGCGCACCGCTGGTACCGAAACCGACACCAGAGGTTTGCATCATTTCCCGAATTTCGACCGTACGCGTCATCGTACTCGCGAACGTAACGCCAAATCTTCGATGGAACCAGTTCACGATGGTCCAAAACGGTGAAGGGCACTCGGCGCTTGCACCGAATGCCCTTCACTCGCTTCAAATGGGCGTCTCAGGCGATGAGACGCCCAACTGCACGCTTCACGCCTCTGATAGAGCGTCGATGCCCGGCAATAGCTTGCCTTCGAGCAGCTCGAGGGACGCCCCCCCACCGGTGGAGCAGTGGGTGACTTTGTCTACGACGCCAAACTTTTTGGCTGCAGTCGCGGTGTCTCCACCGCCAATAACGGTGACAGCGCCCCGGGCTGTGGCTGCCCCAATCGCGGCTGCCATGGCTTTGGTACCCGCAGCAAACGCCTCCATTTCGAACACGCCAGGCGGGCCATTCCAAACGATCGTCTGAGCGCGGCCAATTACCTCGTTGAACTTGGCGATGCTGGCTGGTCCAACGTCGAGCCCCATCCAACCTGCGGGAATTCCGGTCTTGTCGTCTGCCTGTTTCACCTGCGCGGCCGCGTCGAATTTGTCGCCGCACACGTAATCGGTTGGGAGGTGGAGCTTGACGCCCTTCTCAGCCGCCTTCTTCACTAGGTCGGCGACGATCTTTGCGCCCTCTGGATCGAAAAGGCTATTCCCGATTTCGACGTTCTCGACCACCTTCTTGAACGTGAACGCCATGCCGCCGCCGATGATGATCTCGTTGGCACGATCGAGTAGGTTGTTGATGAGCTGAATCTTGTCAGCCACCTTGGCGCCGCCCAAAATCGCAAGCAGCGGGCGCTTCGGGTTGTCGAGCACGGCCGAGAAGGCATCGAGCTCTTTCTTCATGAGAAACCCGACGGCACGCTGCGGCAGAGCGCAGCCAACCATTGAGCTGTGGGCTCGGTGGGCGGTTCCAAAAGCATCATTTACGTACACATCGCCCAGCTTGCTGAGTGACGCGCGAAATGCCTCGACTGCCTTCGCGTCAGCTTTGGTGCTCGTTCCATCGGCATTCTTTACTTTGCCTTCCTCTTCGATGTGGAATCGGAGGTTCTCGAGCAGAACCACGCTGCCAGCGGCGAGCTTCGCACACGCCGCCTCCGTTGCCGCTCCGACACAATCGGGCAGGAACTTGACGGGGCGCTTCAGCAGCTCCTCGAGCT
>JBLNFG010000105.1:0-2796 GCA_050263495.1 Myxococcales bacterium
TGCGACCCAGACGCCGTGCGGTGGTCGGGCAATGCTGATCTTGCCTTGTCGGCAATCGACAACGAAGGCGAACACCGCGAGCCCAAAGAAAATGTAGAGAAACGGCAGGCCACGGATCGCAGGGATGAAGTCCAGAGGCCGCAAATAGATGAAGACGATTAATGCGAGGAGGCCGGGCAATACGAACATGATCAGCGGTGGCTAGAAGTCGCCCTTCCCACGCAAGATATCCGCAATGTGGAGGATGACTAGGGGAGATTCGCGGCTGGCGCGAACCGCGGCCTTTCGGCCAAAGTTCTGACACCCCTTCGACCTGTGACGTTCAGCCTTTGCGTGAAGGCGACCCTCGATTAGGCTGAGTTCGCGATGGTAAGGTCATGTCTGGCGGCAATTCTGATCGCGGTGAGCGGCTGCGGCGCGGCGCTCCCAAACTATGACTATTCGAAAGAGACCGATCCGCGAAGGAGCGAGTACGTCATCGGCGTCGGCGACGTGCTCCAGGTGCGGGTCTGGAAGAATCCGGAGGTCTCGACTGACCCAATCGTTCGACCAGACGGGACGATCACTTTGACGTTGCTCGGCGATATGCCGGCAGCGGGTCTGACACCCACACAACTCCGCGATCAGATCAAAGCGCGGTTTGATCAGTACATCCGCGACGAAGCCGCGGTCGTTACAGTTGCGGTCAGCACTGTTGGGAGTTATCGCGTCACAGTTTCTGGCAGGGTCGCCATGCCAGGTGTGCTCAGTGCCGCTCACTTCCTCACAGTCGTCGAAGCCGTCTCGCTAGCTGGCGGCCCAACGCCGTTTGCGTCTCCTGAGGATACGGTGCTCTTCCGACTGAACCCGGACGGCTCAGCTAGGCGCGTTCCCATCCGCTACGACCTCATCGTCAAGGGAGAACACCCCGAGATGAACCTCGTTCTAAAGCGAGGCGACCAAGTCTTCGTTCCTTGATCTCGCTCCATTAATGTCATCGCGCCGCGGCGCCACATGGCTTGCTTTGCTCCGTCATGCAGCGGAGTCACTCGCGAGTGCCCGACGCATCCATCTCCTGTTCTTGCAGGGCACCCGCTGGTTCCGAGGTGCGCCCGTTGGTGCGAACGGAATTGATTGCGCGGCAGATCGCGGAAATGCCCACCCAGCAGAACACAACTCCAATTACCGGAACCATCGCAGCGAGAAGCAGGTTTCTTGAAATGGGGCGCGCTTCAACCTGGTGGCGTTCGATGAAGCGATTGTAATCCGTGGCGAAGCCCGGAATTACGTTGAAAGCCCAGTAGATGTTGAAAATTGGAACAAATAGAAGAGCGACCGCTCTCGCGGGCGTCGTACGCGATTGTTGATCGTTGATGCTCGACCATGCCCGGTGCAGGAGTACTCCCGAGGCGATCAGTCCGAACCATACGCACGTACCGGCAATTGCCCAAACCCAAACTGGGAGCTTCATCAGTACGATCGCCGCCGCGACACTTGCCCCCAAGCCAGGGATGATCATGATTCCACCGCGGAACTTCCAAGTGTGCGCGAACGGCAGCTCACCGGTTACGTTCGGTGTCTGCGCACCAGGAATGAAGGGTCGTGCGGCTGGTGCATTGGGGTAAGCTCGACTCGGATTAAACGCGGGCGCAGCGGCGGTTGTGCGATCCCTCTCGTTGTTCGGTGAGGTCACACTCGGAAGCGTTCCTGCACTTGCCCCGTTGTCGGATGGCACAGGATCTGGACCCAAGACAATTGGCTGAAGTCCGGAAACTGTGGTGGAGAAAGGGCGAGCAGGCCGAGTTGGGCCCCTATTGAGGCCTTCGACGTCAATCACCGGGCTCGGCACCAACGACCAACGGCGACCGTCCCGCTCGGATGCGGGGGGCGGTACTGGATCAGAAGAGCCCGAAATGGCGGTCGTCGCCTCCAAAGCTCCAGGTTCATCACGCACGAAGTTGTAGTCTCGGTTGGCCTGGGCTGGAGGTTGCGAGGATCGGTTCAGGCGGAGCTCTGACGTGGACTTGTCATCTCGCCAAGATGTCGAAGCTTGTCCGCATTCGAGGGGAACAACCGGCTCAACCGTAATTGGGCCCGTGCCCGCGTGATCTTGGCTGCTGTCGCCCGAAGGAGGAGGATTCTGGCGCATACTGAAGATGCCTGAAGGAGGTAGCCACCCCGTCTTGGGCGATACCGTTCGCCCCAGAATACCGCGTTCGGAAGGGGCTGCACCCGCCGTAAGCATGGCTCTCTGGTCTGCTTCAGCGGTACAGCATGCTACAACGGCATCGGTATTCGGGGTAGTGCGGACATGAGTAATGCAGAAGAAGGTCCGCGTGCACGAGCCCTCGCAGCGGCGAGGTTATTACCCGCGAACATCAGGGAATGCAGCACTAGTCGGCGCAATTCTATGGAAACACCGCGTCCTCGGACCAGCCGCTGCACGGCCGATCGCAGTCTGGGGCAAAGCAGCACGGCATTCCCTTGTCTCGCAGGGGCGCTGCTCGCTCACGCGAGCAACGTGGCTCTCTGGGTCGTCCAAACCCCGATCTGCTTCGTGAATTGCCCAGGGCTCCAAGTCTTGAAAGGCATACGCCATAGTGCGCGATTCCCGGGCGTTCTTCGTTCCTTAGCCAAGGGTGCAGCGATCGCACTTACCCGCTGGCTGAAGTGAACGACCTAGGTATCATCCGTTCCACTACCTAGATACAGACGGAACCGAGCCTTTGCTGACCAGGTGGCCAGCTTCAAGCCTCGGAGCCTCATCGAAGGAGCCGGACTATCTGCACGCCGCAAACATTAGCGCCGAAGAATAGC
>JBLNFG010000106.1:0-3017 GCA_050263495.1 Myxococcales bacterium
GCTACGTTGTGCTTGAGATCAAAATCGACAAGGCGAAACGGACTGGGGTACGTCACGAGCGAGCCAGACTCGACATCGGTGATCCGCGTACCGTCCTCGAAATTCGCCGTGACGATGTCCTGGGCGTGATAGTGACCCGTAAACACGAGCCGGATCCCCACCTGGGCCAAGTCTTTCGCGAGTGATTCGGCGTCCTCAATCACATAATCGGGGAAGAGGATCTTCTGACCCCCAAAGTGTTCGATCAACCCGTGATGCATCATGGCTATCGTGCGCTTCCCGGTGTGCGCTGCCAGTCTCGCTGCTCTAAGAGCCCATGCGCGCGTCTCTGCCGGGAGCCGTCCAGCGGTGACGGGCTCCTCTCCGGGCGAGTTTTCTAGGTGACGCGTTGAATCCAGTGCCAGAAGCCAAAGCCCAGCGCTGACTTCCGCCACGTAAGACAACGTCGAACGGTCCCGCAGGATTGCCTGCCCGTAGCCGAACCGCTCGTAAAGCCGTAGAAAGTCAGCTTCGGTGGTGCTCGGAACCGGTTCAGCCTCGGTCCCGCGATACCGACGAGCGTGTCCGTTCATCAGATCGTGATTGCCGGGCACGACGAACGCTGCGATCCCCGCGCGCTCGAAGCGCCTCAGGTAGCGTGTGAACAGCTCGTGGTTGCTGAGTTCCCCGTCCTTCGTCATGTCTCCCGGTACGAGAACGAAATCGGGGTGTGCCTCAATCACCTGGTTCACGACCGTTTCGAGAATCTCACGGCTCTCCCGCAACAGTTTGGGATCGGACTGCAGTGTGGCTTCGAACGCCTCTCCTGTGTCCCCCAGTGACGTGTCATACAGATGCGGATCGCCGATGACCGCGAAACGAGGATGCTCATGGTGGCGCCGCGAAGGATGCATGGCGCGGTGGGCAGCGCAAGATCCGGGCGACCCAATGCCCTGTTCTGCAGCGACGGCTGATTCGGTAGCTTCATCGAACCCGCTCGCACACCCAGGCAGGCTCAACGCGCACAGCAGACCGAGAACTCGATTCCAAGTGATCATCATTCGCCTCCTCCCACACGGTGCCGTTCCCAGTCCACGCGTCCGGCACCACTGTGTGATGGCTCTACCTGGAGCGGCTTGTCAAGGCGGCGCGCACAAAGCAGAACGGCAGCGCCCGCAGGACGCTGCCGTTAGCTCTCGCCGAGTGTTCGGCGTCTAGGTGTGGCTCAGTAGATCTCGACCTCAGAGAGGTGCAGGAAGTTCGAGCCTAGATGGCGCAAGCGAACGTAACGTGCCTTCTCGCTGAATCCCTTGGCTGTCCAGACGTCGAACTCCTCGGTGCGATCGGCCACCTTCCTGTAATTAGTGCCGTCGTCGCTAACCTCGAGTCGCAACGGAATCGCGCGCTCTTGGCAACACTCAGCTCGGTTGTAGACGACGACCTTGCTGATGCTCTTGGGGGACCCGAGATCGATGGTCACCCACTGGTTCGGGCCATTCTCCGTGTGGAACCCCAGGTTCGTCTTGTCGCCATCGACGAGCAACGTGTGATCCGTGGCTACGTCGCCGTATTGGCTGCTGATCGTCACTGGGCGTCCCAAGGCGATATTGGGCTTCGCAAACTGCTTGTCGACTACGCCCCAGATGGCCCACACGACGGCCAAAACCACGAGTACTGCTCCGCCGATGCGAGCCCAGCGCATGAAGAGCACTCGCCCAAGCAGACTCGCGTCGCGCTCGAGTGGATCAGACAGGGCCGTCGCCATTTTCCGCAAAGCAGATGCTAGGTGGCGGCGTTGCTTGATATCCTCGTTGACTAGCGCTTGCTCTGCGTCAGGACCGAGCCCGGCAAGCAATGCTTGCTGCTGCCCGCCGGAGAGTTCCGCCCAAGCCTCGGTAACCGGTGGGATTTTCCGCACCGCTTCCCAGTCGCTGTCGCTCAGCGATGATCCGATACTGCCGAGTCCGTGCCGCTTGCAGTATGCACGCAGCAAGAAGATCACTTCGGCGCGTTCCAGTATCAACACAGCCCCATTGCCTTCGCCGGTTTCGCCGATCTGGACGATGCCCGAGCGCGCCTGACGAGCCAGATCGTAGTCGGGCCAGCCCGGGTGGCCTTTCGAGAAGCCCTTCTTTGAAGCTTCGGCAACACGCTCGTCGAGCCAGAAGAACTTGCGGAGACCGCCCTTCTCTTTAGATGAGGCACCTACCGCCGGGGTTGCGGCAGCGGGGGGCGGCACTTGGTCGGCGATTGACGCTGGCTTTGCGGAACGGCCTGTCGCGTTCTCAGAAGTCGCGTTGTCGGAGGATGCTACTGATTCGTTCGACTGCTCAGCGTTTCCGTCGTTCATAGCGTACCCGTTTTCTTACCGTGCTCTGGCCAATGCCGTTTAAGATAAGTGAGCCATCTCTGAGGCGAGCGACCGCAGCAGACCAACCCGCTGCGAAAACCGCGGCGACCCCTTAGGATTGCCGCGGGCTAAGCTAGCCAACGATTTCCAGGCGTTCAAGCAGATAGCTGCCGGACCAACAACTTTTGGCGTGCGAGAGGCCAAAATCAGCTACTCCGGGAGCCCTGGTGCGTCGGCAACCGCCATGACCTGGGCACCTAGCGGCAGCCAACCGAGAGACGGCTCGAGCCGCCGCAGTGCCGAAAGAACCCGCGGGAAGAACACAATGAACTGCCGCTTGGGTCGCACCAAGCCCGAGGCTGAGAGGAGGCGCGTCAACTCCAGAGGGCCGAGCAGCACCGCATCGTCGTCGAACTCGCAAGCCGCCACTGCTCGACGGGTGAGTGGATTGTACGGATTGTGTTCGAACACCACGAGCTTTCCACGTCCTGGCTGCAAGGATTCCACAAGGGAATGCACCAGTGCTTCGCGCTCGACCGGGGGCACGTGATGCAGCACATTGGCGAGAATCACTACGCCGAAATGACGCTTAGGAATCGCCGCGCGTTCATCGTAGAAGGTTGCCCCTGCGGCCCGGCTCCGCGCTTCCGCAACACTGGCGGATGAGGGATCGAATCCACTGACTTTC
>JBLNFG010000107.1:0-3876 GCA_050263495.1 Myxococcales bacterium
TTTGGTACGGGAACAGAGCGCACGCGAGTTACCGCTTCGGCTCCTGCTGGCTGAGCACCCAGCGTGTTCGCGCCGCAAAAACCAAACCACGAAACATGTCGGAACAGGATTGCTCGAGTCATTCGTTCACTGCACTTAGCCCTTCACGCAGGAGCTCTTGGGCCGTGCGCACGAGTCGGCAAGGTGTGGCGTCGCCCCTGGTGTGCAGACCACAGCATGGAGCGGTCGCTGTGTTTGGCCAAGGGCGCACCGGCGCCCCTAACCGCCTCCACGATTTGCTCAAGCTCGAAATGCGCTTCGCTACCCGCGGTCGCGGGGAGGAACTGGGACGTCTCGAGGTCCCGCTGGCAGACAGCGATAAACGTCTACCAGTTCAGCAGTTCGGAGATGAACGCGCTCAAGGCGTCAGCCATCGCCTGGTGAGTCGCGATCGTCGGATGGTAGTCCTCTCCGTACGGTGCGGAGGTTGGCCCAAACTCGAAGTAATAAGTGTTTGTGTCCGAAGCCGCATTTCGGCAGGCTACGACTTCTTTCACGTCCGCCCTGACACTAGTCCAAGCGTTATAGCCCGCTGGAAAGTCATCATTAGCGACCGAGAGCTCATTACCGTAGCCACACGTAATCGAGTCCCCCACGAACTCCATGCGTCGCGTCGGTTCCGCTGGTTGCTTCAATCCGGTTCCGGGGCGCACGCGGAAGCCGAGGAACTCACCTTTTCCGGCGCTCGACTGCCCACCGGGACCGCTCTCCGTGCGCTTCACGATGGTGAGCGAGTGCGTTCCTTGCTCCAGGTTTCGAGCGAGCGGGTAGACCTCACGACTCTCACACACCTGCAGTTTCTTCGCTTCTCCGTCAATGATGACCCAGTAGTAATTCGTTGAGTTGGGTTGCCCCAATCCATGATCGCGCAACCTCATGTCGATGGCATCACCCTCGAACGTGGTGTGAATTTGCACCGCGGGGAATGCGAACTGGGCTGCTCGAGTGGTTTGATAAACCCGACCCACGTAACGGATACCAGGGTCAGTGAACGGCACCTCGTCGTAACCGTCTTCTTCGCGACTCGCCGAGCATCCCTCTTCCGGTGCGGGCGCTGTTGCGCTCGACGCCGTTGCGCTTTGTCCGCCGCTGGCCGCGCTCGTCGAACCTTTCTTTCCGCCAGTACTGGTGGAGGTCTGTTTCTGTCCACCCGTACCCCGATCCGTCGAGTCGTAGTCAGTGGAAGTCGTAACCGTCGTGGAGGTACCTCCGACCGCTTGCCCCAAGGATCCTCCATTGTCCGACTTGTCCGACTCACAGGCGAGAAGGATAGCGCTGATGCTCAGACACAAGGCCGCGAAGCTCGAGAGCGGTCTACTACGGAAAGTCATGCTGAAGTTTCCCAGATGTGCGCCGCACAAAACAGAAATCGGCTACTGGCTGGCGGCCCTCCGTAGACACGGAACTCAGTACGAAAAATGGCGTTCCGCCGGAACATGGTTATCAGAACCGAAATTCGCCCGTATTTAGGGCGGTTGGGTCACCTCTCAAGCACGCGGGTCACAGCCATCTGAAAGGAACCACAGGAGCCTTCATGCGGATTGATGATGCATCAGCGGAGCGAGATCGAACCCGGGTTCTCTTGGAGCGCTAGCAGTGGATCAATGGCATGCGCAACATTCAGGATGGTCACTTGGAGTTTACGATTGAACACGCCGTAGGTAGGCTCGTCTGTACCTCGATTGGTGAGCTTGCCTCACTGTTCGACTTAGCTCAGATCAAGGCGGCGGTGATCAGTACGATGCAGCGCGCCGGGGGTGAAGTGGTGGTCTGTACCGATTGGCGAAAGGTTCGAGTGTTCGCTCCAGACATTGCGGACGCGTTGGTGGCAATGTTCACGGTGACGAATCGACGCGTCTTGCGTGGAGGCATTCTGCTCGGCTCCTCGAATGCGACTCTGGGTTTGCAGCTAGAGCGAGTGCTACACTCGGCGCATAGCAAAGCACGTCGATCATTCGACGATCCAGAAGTCATGCTGAGCTGGCTCGGTGAGGTGCTTACGGCTGCCGAATTGCAGCGCGCCAAAGAATTCGTCCGCCAGAACGGTAAGCTGCCCCCGACGCAAGCGTGATGAAGTGACGTGATGAAGTGACGGAACACTCGCGAAACGCTCAGTGCTGACGGGGACCAGCGACGAGCGTGCGTCGCAATCACGGAGCCGCGACGCGGCCAAAATGGAAACCGGGCACTGGATTCATTGGATCAACCCAGTACCCGATCTCGAACGGCCTGATGCGGCCGTATCACAGCTTGCGCAGGATAGCCGAACTGCCCTGGACGTGCCTTAGCCGGAGATTCCCGACTTGGAAGTGAGAGCAGACGGACAGGACACTTGCTTGTAACGAACCCTGGGGTTGTCGGCGGTCTGGAGCCAGTCGACGTAGAAGAGACAGCCCTTCTGCAGCGGCTCCATTCCGGCCTTGTTGAAGACGCTCTGACACTTCTTGCGAGTGCACTCCTTGTCGTAATTGCAGGCAAGGGCAAACCCGCCGTATTGGGAGCCCAGCTGGCTATTGTCCACTCCCCACTGTTTGGAACAGCCGTTGAACGCGCCGACGCCGCCGCCAGGAATCAAGAGATCGAACTGTCCACCCGCGACGTCATAGCCCTTGTTCGTTGCCTGAACGATCATGGTCTTGGTGCTGATGGCTTTGGCACCAGCGTCACTCGGGTTATCCTTGCTCTCGCCAGTGAAATCGAGCTGGTAGCACTTGCCGCAATCATTGCCGTTACCGGGCGTTGCTGCATACCCATAGGCGAGTGTGTCGCTGACCGCCCAAGGGGCCATGTCCCAACAGGTGTATGCTGGGCCGCCATCACAGCTGCTCTTTGCGCTCGCGTCATTCAAGGATTGGTTCTGCTCGGTGCACATGCGCAGATTGCCGTTGGAGTTGCCCTGCCATGCACAGTGAGGTTTACAGCAGTCCCAATACCGGGTTGCGTACCCTGACTGGGCGTCGTTTCCTAGCCGAGCTACGGTTGGTCCCGCGCCTACGGAAGTTGTGGCGCCAACGCTGCCTCCGGCACTCGAGCTCTTGGTTCCGCCAGAGCTTCCTCCCGCACCGGTCGTGGTCTTTCCAGAACCAGAGCAGCGCCCGCAGGTCTTATTGCAGAAACCCTGGAGCCAATCCGCGCTGCAGTGGCCCCAATCAACCCAAATTGAGCAAGGCTCGCCTTGGTGATCTGCCGTCTGAATATCGGTACACTCTTCGGTGCTGCCCGTCTGCGTGAAGGCAGAGCTGGCGACAGTTGCCCCGCCCTTACCAGAACCCGAAGTGGTGCTGGAGGTGCCGCCGGAGCCTGACCCACCCCTCGATGCTGAGCTCGTCGTTCCCGAACCCGAACTGCCATTGTCTGGCTCGGGATCTGTTTCGGTATCGCCCGTGGACGTGTCGGTGTCGTCAGGGTTGGCCGCGCTACTTGCCGCCTTCGTCGTGGAGCCCTTTGCTCCGCCCTTCGATTTCGCGGCCGAGCTAGCCCCAAGTGCACTGCTCGAGGTGTTTCCTCCGGCGCCTGGCGATTCTGCCGTACCGGGTTTGGACGGACCTTCGGAACAAGCGGCAATGATGGAGGCGACAAATACTAGGGCAACGCCGACACGAACACGCATGATGAGATCCTAAGGTTTTTGGGGTTGATCACGGAGCGTTCTAGCGATCACTGACCCGCTTTGCCGCGGCCGGAGTCGTCCGCTCGGGTCATTCTCGCGTTTTGCCAGAATAGAAGCTGCAGGCGCCTCTCGTGAAGGGACAGGCCACGCGGGCTCGTCGAATTTCTCCAGGCGCAACTCTTACTCTTCCACAGCTCGCGCAGGTGTGCACGAATCGTCGCACCAAG
>JBLNFG010000108.1:0-2643 GCA_050263495.1 Myxococcales bacterium
AGCGGCAGAGGGATTTGAACCGGGCATATCGCGTGCCGTTTCAGGCGCTTACGCAGCCACCGAAAACGCTCTTCAGAGCTCTTCGCAGCCGCCGGTCGCGTCGGTTCACGTCTTCACGGAGACCGTCGGAGGTGACACCGAGAACGACGTTACCCACCTGCCGACCGTGACGCCCGAGCTGTTCCTCGAGGCGGGGCTCATCGTGGCCGAGCGAGCGTCGCGCAAGCTCGCCGATGTGTCACTGATCGAGGATCTCCTCCGTCAGGCCGTCCAACAGGCAACCGCAAGCGGCGGAACGCGCCGAAGACCGTGAAGCCTGGATGACGTCGCTCCGCTCAGTTCTCGTCGATGTGCTCGCGCACAATGACCGACTTCAGCATCGTCTGATAGCCGAGCCCGCGCTTCGAGCCCTTGGCTCGCAGCTTTCCGACGAGGTCGCGCTCGAGCACGATCGAGGTGCGCATCCTCGCGCACTTGGGGCGAATCATCGGCGGCGAGCCCGACCAACGACGCCCTGCTCGCGGTGGCGAGGTTGGGCGGACACATCACGAACAGCGGCGCGACCGGATGCGGGGTGCTTGGCCATGGCTACGAGTCGCTGCTGCTCATGGAGTTCGGGTGGCGCGCGCTCGCGCAAGCGTCACCCGGTGATCGATGATGAGCATTGCTCCCGGCTACCTCAGGACGCCGTCGCTCGTCGGGGACCTTTCCTCCTGAATTTCATGCAAACGCTTGCGCAGAGCAGGCGAAGGCGCGTGGATCTGCAAGCGACCGTTACGCCAGTCTATGACTGTCGTCGTCGCGGCCGGAACCCCTTCGATGCTGACCGTGACCACTCGGCCGACGTTGTCCCGTTTGAACGTCCTCAGCCTTGAAGTGCCCGCGGGCGTCAATTTGAGGGATGCGGCGTCCCCATTCAGCCGGACCGCTTCGATCTCCTTCGCTTTGATATCGAGCTGCACGTAGCCTTCGCGGCGGTCGCCCCCTTTGGATGCTATTGCTGCTTGGATCTCACGCAAGCGCTTGCGCAGAGCAGGCGAGGGCGCAGCCACGTGGACGAATCCCGACTCGACCACGCCATGGATTGTGGCCTTCGCGAGCGGGAGCCCCTCCAGGCTGACCATGAGAGATCGACCAACATTATTTGCTGTGATCAACTTCAGCTCCGAAGCTGCAGTTGGCGTCACCTTGAGATCCGCTGCCTTCTCCGTCAACGCAATTACGGCTTCGATGTCCTTCGCTTGAAGATCGAGCCGCACGAGGTCCTCACTAGAGAGTGCCGTGCTCGCGCCCAGCAGCAAAGTTGACGCAACTATCTTAACCGCAGACCGATTCATGGACCAGACACCATCACTGGCAAGGGTTGGACGGCATTCCCTCCACCCATGTTGACTCCAAGCCGTATGTAACGATGAATGCATCCGACTGCGTGGACACGTCGAATGACCAGCTCATCGGCTCCGAGCCCCACCTAGCGAACGTATAGGTAACGCTCTGCTGCGGCAATAGGATTCCCCCATATGACTCGCCGGTTGGTGATGCGGTTACGTTAATAGTGGTTCCCAGCACGTTGACATTCCGAAACGTGAGTCTCACAGTCTGCCCGTAGCTGCCAGCGAGCGTCCCATCCGCATTCAGGGTGCCGCCTCCTGCGGGAACGAAGTCCCGGGTCCTGTGCACATGTACGGCGTCGATGGCCAATGCTGAATCATAAATCAAGTCACCGACATCGCGCACTTCATAACTGAGAGTCACCGTCTTACCCGTGAGGCCGGAGAGTCCCACATCATAGTGGACTTCGGGTTCCGCGCCATTGAATCCAAGCAGCCCGGGTCCCCAACTCGAGCTGTTCAGGTTCCCGCTGGCTAGGACCACCAGCTTGCCCGGCGCGGTCAAGCGCGCTAGGTACGTATCGTTGTATTTGGACCCATACCAGTCAGGCCACTCATTCGAGAGGAACCGAACCCGTCCGGTGACCCTCTCGTATCCTGGCGGAACCGCAAAGGACTGCGAGCCTGAACCGAGGCCGTTGCTGTCTCCGGCCGTGCTGATGATAGCGGCCTTGGTCACAGGACATACCTGGGCGCTCACTACCGCGGGAAGAAGGCCTATTGCAAGCGTCACCAGGACAACCGCATGACGCGCTGGCATACAAGGGGCGATGCCATTCTGGTCGTAAATAGTCATCGCGCGCCTCACTGGATGCGGCTAAAGACTAAATCGCTGTCAACGATCTGAACCGGCCCCGACCAGATCCAGCCCGTGAGACCGTCTGTGAAATAAGGATTAGTAAGCTCAGAGTTGATTACCGTCGGTTGCCATAGCACTAGATTCACCGTCGCTGTCGGGTACTCGGGCGTAACGGCGCTCGAGAACGATGCGCTCGCGCCCGTGTCGTTCTCAAATGCGATGAGAACGAATGTCCCGTCCGTGTGGACCCCAGTAATGGAGTAGTCCCCAGTGCTTGCCGAGGTGGCCGTGTATTCGCGACCTGTGTGGGGGAATATCGCCTTGACGACAACATTGGCGCGAGGTTCCTGATCCATGGAAGTGATGCGGCCCTGAATCAGCCCTGTCCCCTCCGAGTCGATATAGATCAGTACCGAGGCGCTCGGTTCGCCTTGAAGGAGCGAGCCATCTACA
>JBLNFG010000109.1:0-5129 GCA_050263495.1 Myxococcales bacterium
AGCCAGTGCGGCAACCGATCACGCAATCTCGCAACATCGCGTCGTTGTTGGAGAACGGCCCCATCGCGGCAGGATGGCCCGGACATGGCAGCGCGTCGGCATTGGCGGACTTGGAAGCCAAGTACGGTGCCAAGCGCCAAATACCAATGACGCCAAGGGGTACACGCCCCGATACCGTTAGCTCGCATTCCATGATACTGGTGAAAATCGCGAGCGAACGCGAATTGGCTCGAGGAGACGAACCATCATGCGATGGCAAGCAGGTAGACGAAGCGACAACGTTGAGGATCGACGCGGCGCAGGCGGAACAAGTCGCGGCATCAAGATCGGTGGCGTACTGTCGTTAGGGATCTTGATCGTGGGGGCGTTACTTGGAAAGGATCTGACCCCGCTTGCACGCATGGTATCGGACGTGAGCGTGAATGCACCTCAAGGCGCCGCGGATCGCAGTGGTGTGCCTGGTCAGGGACGCAGTGCGGAAGAGAATCAGCTCGCCGATTTCGTGTCGGTCGTACTCGCGGATACCGAAGACACCTGGACGACACTGTTCAAGGGAATGGGCAAGAGTTACGTCAAGCCGAAGCTCGTACTGTTCACCGACGTGGTGCAGTCCGGATGTGGCAACGCCGACGCGGCGGTTGGCCCGTTCTATTGTCCCGGCGATCAGAAGCTCTACATCGATCTCTCCTTCTACAGTGACTTGCGCAAGAAACTCGGCGCACCCGGCGACTTCGCACAGGCGTACGTGATCGCGCACGAGGTGGGTCACCATGTCCAGACGCTGCTCGGAATTAGCCAGCGGCTGCGCGCGAAGGAACGCGGCATGAGTGCCGTGGAACGGAATGCACTCTCCGTTCGCCAAGAGCTGCAAGCAGATTGCTTTGCCGGCGTTTGGGGTCACCACGCCGACCAACAGCGGAAGCTGCTCGAACAGGGGGATCTCGAAGAGGCGTTAACCGCCGCCACGGCCATTGGCGACGATCACCTGCAGAAACAGGCAGGCCGCGCCGTCACTCCCGAAACTTGGACGCACGGCTCGTCCAAACAACGCGTCCGGTGGTTCAACCTCGGGATGAAGCAAGGCACCGTAGATGCCTGCGATACGTACGCCGCCGACGCGGACGTGAAGTGACGTTGCCCGTACCGCGTGCCGACGTGATGTGACGCAACCCGTACCGCGTGCCAACGTGAAGTGACGCAACTCGTACCGCGTGCCGACGTGATGTGACGCAGCCGTACGGCGCGGGCGCGGACGTGAAGTAACGTAGCCGTAGGGCGCGGGCGCAGACGTGAAGTAACGCAGACGTTCCACGCGCCGAGGACGTGAAGTAACGTAGATTTCTGCGCGCCGAGGACGTGAAGTAACGCAGACGTTCCACGCGCCGACGTGATGTGACGCAGAAATCGCGAAGACTTCGAAGAAGCTAGTGGCCCGGGTTGACCGACGATGCTCCGCTCCCTAGAATTTCGAGGTGTCCCGCGTTCCATGGTCTCCGACGATTCACGACGCCGTCGAGCGCTTCTGCGGCGAGGTCCGTCGTCGGTTCCAACAAAGGGTCCGTGAGATCGTCCTGTTTGGTTCTCAGGCTCGCGGGGATGCTGATGAGGAGAGCGACGTTGATCTGCTAGTCGTCATTGATGAGCTCACCGAGGCTGAACGTAAGCTCGTGTTCAATCTAGCCTACGACGCAGGGGCTGCCGCGGAAGAGTTCGTGGCGTTATCTCCGTTACCCTATTCTACGGCTCAGACCGCAGGGCTCCGTGCGCGCGAACGTCGTTTGATGCTCGACATCTCTCGGGACGGGGTGGCCCTGTGACGAACGAGAACCGCCGACAAAACATCGCTATCGAGGTCGCCCGCGGAGACGCGTCGTTCGAGTCAGCGGAGATCTTACTCGGCGCAAAGAAGTTCGCCGACGCAACGAGCCGCGCGTATTACGGCGCATTCCACTACGCACGCGCGCTCTTGCTAATGCTCGGCGAAGAACCCGTGACGCACGCGGGAGTGGAACGGCTAATCCATCGCGATCTGGTCCGTTCAGGACTGTTACCCCCCGAAGTCGCACGGGAGTTCAGCCGCCTGCAAAAGATGCGGTTGGACGCCGACTACACCTCCGAGTTTGTGTTTACCTCAGAGGGATCTACCGAGGATCTCTCAGTGGCGCGCCAGTTCATCGAAGCCGCCCGTAAGGTGCTGCGGGAGGGAGGATGGACTTAGGGGACTGCTCGGCGAGAATCCCAACGTTCACGAATTGGCCGCGCACTCCCTTCACAGAGCGAGGTCGATCTTGCTCCGAGCACGTGTGGGACTTGATTTCGCGGTGAGTCGTTGCAGTTCGCGATCAGTCGCTCTTGCTCCGCGCGCACGTATGGCTTGATGGGCACGGGCGGCATCTCCGGATTCTGAGGCTCATGGATGCCGCGCATCTCTCAAAGCGCGAGATCGATCTTGCTCCGAGCACGCGTGGACGGATTTGCGTCTTTCTCAAAGCGCGAGATCGATCTTGCTCCGCGCGCGCGCGGGTTGATCCGCAGCAGGAGCGACCGATGCTTTCGGAACAGGCGACGACAATGGCCGCGGCGAATTCGGGATCGGACGCGTGCTTGCGGCAGCCGATTTGGCAGAAGCAGCCGACGGACGAGAGGGCTCTGGCGAAGGCACCGGTGAGACTGACGGGGAAGAGACGCTGCCGGATGACGTCGCACCAACCGCATTCACGTCGGCGGTTAACGACGTAGGGGGCGTCGCGGATGAATCGGCACTTGCAGACACACGCTGCGCTGGCGACGCAAGGGTCGTTGCTGCGTCTGCAAGACCAAAAGCTTGGGAAGACGCAATCTGCGCGGGCTCTGGCTCGACCGCACCGAGCGGTGATCGACCGCTGGCGCTCGCACCCTCACCGTTGGGCGTGGGCAACCAAACGAAAGCCGCGACCAACACGGCGGCAGTCAGAGCGAATCCAGTGCCGATGGGCACCATCCAACGCGGCACTTTGCTATGCTGCTGCTTGCCAGTGGTGTTGGTGGACGGCGGCTGAGTCAGCGCAAAATTCGGCGCGAGGCTCGCGCCCGTGGGCATCGAGTCCGAGTTCGGAGCGACGGCGTTCGAGATTGCCTGCACGGCGGGCGATCCCGCGTGCTCGGTCGGTATCGAAGGCGTGAGAGACGGCGCGCTTGGCGCGGACGGTGAAGAACGCGACACTTCACGCGCGCGCAGTGGTATCTGTGAAAGCTCCGAATCGTTGAGCGAGTCACGTCGCGCAGACTCACCGCGAAGGAGTGTGACGAGACCGGCGGACGCGTCGCGGATCGATTGGTAGCGTTGGGAGCGATCGCGCGCGATGCACCGAAAGAACCACGCGTCGAACGCCGGCGTGACGAACCCGGTAGCCGAGGGGATCGGAATTGGTTCGGAGCAGATCGCCAGCACTAGACCGCCCAGAGTATCGGCATTGAACACCCGAGCGCCGATCAGACACTCGCACGCGATGACCCCGAAGGACCAAATGTCCGTGAGGTGATCGACGTCCTTCTTGCCGCCCGCTTGCTCGGGACTCATGTACAGCGGCGTACCGAGCATGGCCCCGGTTTCGGTACGCACGAAACTGGTATTTTCTCCGGTAATGCTCGTTCGTTTGGCGATCCCGAAATCCAAGACTTTGGCAATCTCCAGATCGTCATCCCGAACGAGAAACACGTTGTCCGGCTTGAGATCGCGATGGACGATCCCGGCGTCATGCGCCTTAGCCACGGCGCGCGCTACCTGCTGGAGAATCGTCGCGGTCTCGATGGGAGTCAGTCGCTTTTCGCGTGCAAGCCGCTGCGCCAAAGTCTCGCCTTGGAGGAACTCCATCGCGATGTACGGAATACCTTGATCAACGCCGAAATCGAACACATTGACGATGTTCGGGCTGTGCAGCGACGCGGCGGCTTGCGCCTCGCGACGAAAGCGCGCGAGCCAGTCGCTACTCGCGGCAAGTTCCGGATCAAGTAGTTTGATCGCCGCGTGAGTACCGAGTTCCAGGTGCTGCGCACGCCAAACGGCTCCCATGCCGCCCTGTCCAAGCTTTTGGATCAAGCGATAGCGACCGGCGAGAATTCTGCCTTCCACGAGAGTGCGATCCTTCGGCTGGAGAACGGGATACGGAGAACGAACACACGGTAACACAGGCTCGTTGGGTAAATCACCTATGACGGCGAACGCACCTACGACGGCGAACGCGACAGTTGCGACCGCGGCGGAACCGGAACCCGCGACGGAACCGGCGACGACTGCGACCGCGACGGAACCGGAACCCGCGACGGCGACTGCGACTACACCTACGTCGGCGACTGCGCCTGCGTCGGCGCGCGCGACCGCGACCGCATCTGCGTCGGCGACCGCGCCGGTGGCCGCGCCCACTTTGGAGCCAAATTCTCGTCGTTGGCGCGAGTCACGAGCACTGGCGTCTCGCCGGTTCTGCAGACGTCAGCTACCCACAACCCGGAAGCCGATCATGCATTCCAGGAAACCGCCGACCTCACAGTGACTCAAACCCAGTGGGGACCTGGCAACGCCCGCCAAACGGCAGCTCGAAGCAAAGGGTCGTGCGAGCGCTGAGGAGGATTCAGTCCGAAGGGAGTCTAAGTGCATCCGGCAATCCCTGTAAAAGCGACGGGCCTAGCGGAATCCAAGCGCGTCCGACATTCGCGACGAGACTTCCGTCTGCGAAGGAGCACCGGAGTGCTATCCGGCGCTCACCAGCGAAGCTTCCGTCGCGGCGAATGTTGCGACTGCGACCAGAAGCCATCTAGAATGCCGCGGCGCTCCATCGCTTTGAGACGGAGTGCATACTCGGGAACGCCGTACGATGTTCAGAACAACTCGAACCGTGTGCACACTCTGTCTTCTTCTCGATGCGGTCTGCGTCCCCTCGGTCGCGCTAGCTGCCGACGCCGTGACGACTGCGCGCGAGATCGGCTATGCCGGCGCGCAGCTGTACGAGAGTGGCGACTACGCGGGTGCCGAGCAGAAATTCCAGCAAGCGTTCTCGACGCTCAAGGCGCCGACGTTGGGACTTTGGTACGCGCGAGCATTGGCGAAGCAGGGGAAGCTCACGGAGGCGGCGAGCGCGTATCGAGAGGTGGTG